>NZ_JBFULD010000641.1:0-502 GCF_056400505.1 Terrabacter sp. P5_B1 | reverse complement strand
GTCGTGTGGCTGCGCGCGATCTCCACGACGGGCGCGGCTGCCTTCCGGGCGAGCGAGCGGGCCCGGCGGACGACGGCCGGGTCGAGCTCGAGCAGGTGGTGGGTGCGGCTCATGCGTCAGATCCTGCCGTCTCGGCGGCCAGCCGGCCCTCGAAGAGGGTGCGGACGGCAGGGACCTCGCGGACGAGCCGGAGCGCCGTCTCGGCGTGGCCGGGCACGTAGCCGTTGCCGACGATCATCCGCACGTCTGCGGCCAGGCCCTCGGCGCCGAGCGCGGCGGCGGCGAAGTTCGTCGCCATGCTGAAGAAGATGATGGTGCCGCCCTGGGCCGTGGCGAGGATGGCGGGCTGCTCGCAGCCGGGCACGTCGACGCAGACGACCGTGACGTCGGCCGGGCCGCCGGCGGACTGGACGGCAGCCGCGAGACCCAGCGGCGATCGCGCGTCGGCCAGCACGACCGCGTCGGCGAGGCCGCTCGTCTCGAGCGCCGCGCGCTCCCGCTC
>NZ_JBFULD010000640.1:0-513 GCF_056400505.1 Terrabacter sp. P5_B1 | reverse complement strand
AACATCATCAGATCACCCTCCCAATGGCCGGCGGTGGCGCGGTCCAGGACCTCCTTTGGTCGGTCGGCGATCGGCACCCGGCCCGCTATATGCAGCGCTGACGACCCGCCCTTGCGACCACGGACGCCTCGCTTGCTCTTGCCGCGCGGCAGATATCGTCGCCAGCTGTAATCCTTGGTGCGCGCGATCTGAGCGTGGATGAAGCGGTAGATACTCTCCGGCGAGATCACCTTGCGGCCATGCTGTAAGGCGAGCACCCCGCAGACCTGTTCTGGGGACCAGCCACGCTGAAGTCCGTCCAGAACCTGAGTGCGGAGCCCAACATCGCGGTCCAACCGAGCGCCCTTCCAGCGCCGCGCTGTTGTCTGGCCCTGCGCGTAAGCGGGTTTGTAGCCGACCTGCACGCCGGCATTGCGCTTCAGCTCCCGGGAGACAGTCGATGGCGCGCGATCCAGAGCTGCCGCGATTTGCCGGATCGAGCGCCCTTCGGCGTAAAGCTGGGCAATCCTGTAG
>NZ_JBFULD010000639.1:0-535 GCF_056400505.1 Terrabacter sp. P5_B1 | reverse complement strand
CGTCGTCCCCCGGCGCGCCGACGTAGATCCTCGGCACCCGCGCGCCGAGCCGCGTCACGATCTCGTAGCTGATGGTGTCGGTCGCGTCGGCCCAGTCCTGCGCGGTCGGCTCACCGGGCGCTCCGCCGAAGAGGGTGACGACGTCACCGGCACGAGCCGGCGAGTCCGGGCCGAGGTCGACGACGAACTGGTCCATGCAGACGCGTCCGGCGATCGTCGTGCGGCGGCCCTCGACGAAGAGTGGTCCGACATTGGTCGCATTACGGGGCACGCCGTCCGCGTAGCCGGCCGGCACGAGCCCGACGACCGTGTCGACGTCGGGGACGTAGGCGTGGCCGTAGCTGATGCCCTGCCCCGCCGGCAGCGCCTTGACGAGGGCGAGCCGCGCGCGCAGCGTCATGACCGGGCGCAGGCCGAAGTCGTCGTCGACCTGCGGCACCGGGGTGAGGCCGTACATCGCGATCCCGGGCCGCACGAGGTCGGCGTGGGCCGAGGGGTGCACCAGGGTCGCGGCGGAGTTCGCGAGGTGACGCAC
>NZ_JBFULD010000638.1:0-540 GCF_056400505.1 Terrabacter sp. P5_B1 | reverse complement strand
CTCGTGGGCGGCGTGAGGCGCCAGCACGGGCGCCGAGGCAGCAGGCGCGTCGGCGGAAGGCCGACGGCGGGCACCGGCCACCCGCTTGCGGGGGCTGGCTGCCCCGACCGGACGGCGGGGTTCARCTGACGAAGTCAAGGGTGCTCACCTTCCACGCGTCGCCGACCTTCACGAGGTCGAGCCGGAGCCGGTACGTCTTCTTCTCGGCCTGAGGGGTCGAGGCATTGGAGGTCGGGGCGACGATCCCGACGATGACCTTCGCCGAGTCGGCGTCGCTCGAGACGAGCGAGGCCTCGGCCCGCTCCACGGTCGAGACCGTCTTGTTGGCGGTGACCACCGGCTTCAGCTGGGCCAGCGTGGAGGCGTACTCCTTCTGGAACGCGCCGGTGGACTCGTCGAGCACGCGCTTGGTGTCGGCGTCGAAGGACGCGGCGTTCATCGTCACGAAGTTCACCGCGATCTGGCGACCGGCGGCCAGAGCCGCAGCGCGGTTGTCGGCGTCGCGCTGCTGCTGCCAGACCGACCGACCGAGGGTCGCCG
>NZ_JBFULD010000637.1:0-557 GCF_056400505.1 Terrabacter sp. P5_B1 | reverse complement strand
GAGCGGACGACCGGGCTCGAACCGGCGACCTCAACCTTGGCAAGGTTGCGCTCTACCAACTGAGCTACGTCCGCCTGCCCACCCTCCGGAGCCGAGACCCCGTGGGTGCGAGGTAGACCATAGCGGACCGTCGGCCAGAGTGCGAAACCGCGTGAAACCCGCTCTCGGAGTAGCCGTTCGGCTACTTCTCGACCGCCATCTCGCCCAATTCGGACCACTGGGTGCCCTCGACCGTCGCGTTGACGATCTTCGGCGTCGCGGTGAGGTACGCGGGGAGGCTCGAGGTGGCCTCCGTGAAGTGGTCGCTCTGCACGTGGGCGCCGCCCGCGGCGTCGTCACGGAAGGCCTCGACGAGGACGTACTCGGCGGGGTCGTCGAGGCTGCGCGACCAGTCGAACCACAGGCACCCCTCCTCCGCGCGGGTGGCCTCGGTGAAGGCTCGGGCGATCTCGGGCCAGTCGTCTGCGTGCTCGGGCTTCACGGCGAACTTGGCGGTGATGAAGATCAAGGGGATCACTCCTGCAGGCTCGGGATGGTCTTGTCGACGGCTCGGGGGG
>NZ_JBFULD010000636.1:0-571 GCF_056400505.1 Terrabacter sp. P5_B1 | reverse complement strand
GGTCGCACGAGCCTGGCCGGGMGCGCCGCGCTGGCGGTGTCGGCGCGCACCGGCCAGGGCGTCGAGGCCCTCCGGGACGCCCTCGACGACCTCGTCGCCTCCCTGCCCTCCCCCGACCGGAGTGGACGCACGCGCCTCTGGGTGGACCGGTCCTTCTCGGTCCGTGGGAGCGGGACCGTCGTCACCGGCACGCTCGGCGCCGGGACGATCCGGCTCGGTGACGAGCTGGTCGTCCACCGCACGACCGGTGCCTCCCAGGCGGTCACCGTGCGCGGCGTGCAGAGCCTCGGTCGCGCCCGTGACGACGTGCCTGCCGTGGCGCGCGTCGCGGTCAACCTGCGTGGAGTCGGTGTCGACGAGGTGGCTCGCGGCGACGTGCTGCTGACGCCTCGCGCCTGGCGCGTGACGAGGGCGCTCGACGCACGGCTCGTCGGAGCCCATGGCCACGAGCACGACCCCGCCGAACCCGCCCACTCAGACCCGCTCCCCTCGCACGTCATGGTCCATCTCGGCACCCTCGCGGTCGAGGCCAGGGTGCGGCCGCTCGGCCCGGGCGCGGTGCGGCTCGCCC
>NZ_JBFULD010000635.1:0-575 GCF_056400505.1 Terrabacter sp. P5_B1 | reverse complement strand
GTGCCCGCGTCTGGCGGGAGGGGTATGCGTACGGCTCGGTCAGGTGAGGGCGCGACGGAGGTCGTCGACGAGGTCGCGGACGTCCTCGAGACCGACGGAGACCCGGAGCACGCCGTCGGTGATGCCGACCGCCGCCCGCGCCTCCGGCGCCAGACGGCGGTGCGTCGTCGTCGCCGGGTGCGTGATGAGCGACTTCGAGTCGCCGAGGTTGTTGGAGATGTCGATGACCTGCAGCTCGTTCATCAGCGCGAACGCCTCGTCCTTGCCGCCGTCGAGCTCGAAGGTGACGACGGTGCCTGCGGCGCGCATCTGACGCTTGGCGAGCTCGTGCTGCGGGTGTGACTCGAGGAAGGGGTGCACGACGCGCGTGACCTTCGGGTGCGACTCCAGGAAGCGCGCCACCTCGAGGGCGCTGTCGGCCATCCGCTCGACGCGCAGCGACAGCGTCTCGAGCCCCTTGAGGAGCACCCACGCGTTGAAGGGCGACATCGACGGCCCGGTGTGGCGCATGAGGTTCTGCACCGGCCCGTCGATGAACTCCTTCGGTCCGAGCACGGCGCCGCCGAGGGTGCGGC
>NZ_JBFULD010000634.1:0-589 GCF_056400505.1 Terrabacter sp. P5_B1 | reverse complement strand
GTGAGCACCACAGGCGTCGTTCCCGCAGGATTGAGCGCCAGAAATGCCTCGCGCCGATCCCACGGCCGCTCGTCCACCAGTGTGAGGTCGAGTCCGTATTCGCCGAGTACGAGACGWATGAAGCGGGAATGTGGACAGAACGAGTGATGGTAAAGCGTGTACATGCGGGCCTTGATAGTTATGCGGTCGTTAAGAAAGCGTCTCGGTTGCGTCGGTGGTAAAAGTGTCACGCGGCGCGCGCCAAACTAGCGAAGCTTGGCTCTGAGGCAACCCGCGAATGTGATGGTATTTGCGATTGCAGCAATGAAGGGAATAGGCGAGAAGAACCCGGCTTTTTCAGGCCCACACTGACGAAGGACAGATAAGCGGATGATGTCTGATGCGATAAGGGCGGTGATTCTCGGCATTGTCGAGGGTGTCACCGAGTTCCTGCCGGTTTCCTCAACGGGGCATCTGCTGCTCGCGGAACGCTTCTTCGATCTGGGCGAGGACAATTTCTGGAAGAGCTTTGCCGTGCTGATCCAGCTCGGCGCCATTCTGGCAATCCTTGCACTTTACTTCGGCAAGTTGTGGCATATCGCGCTGAACC
>NZ_JBFULD010000633.1:0-609 GCF_056400505.1 Terrabacter sp. P5_B1 | reverse complement strand
ACCCGGATCGGCGAGGTCGCTGCGTGTCACGACGACGAGGCCGCGCGAGATGCCCAGGGCGTCGACGGCAGCGAGGTGCTCGGCCGACTGGGGACGCCAACCCTCGTCGGCCGCCACGACGAGCAGGACAGCCGGCGCGGGGCCCAGCCCGGCGAGCATGTTGCCGATGAAGCGCTGGTGCCCGGGCACGTCGACGAAGGCCACGTCCGCCCCCGACGCCAAGGTCGTCCAGGCGTAGCCGAGGTCGATCGTCATGCCGCGACGGCGCTCCTCGGCCCACCGGTCGGGCTCGATCCCGGTCAGCGCACGCACCAGGGTGGACTTGCCGTGGTCGACGTGCCCCGCGGTCGCGATGACGTGCACGGTCAGTGGCCGCTCGGGTCGTCGCCGCCGCGGACCGCCAGGATGGCCCGCTCGACGTCGGGGTCGCGGGCCGGCGGGACGCAGCGCAGGTCGACGAGGCAGCAGCCCCGCTCGACGCGCGCGACGACGCCGGTCTCGCCGCGCCGCAGACGCTCGGCGTAGGCCTCGGGGAGCGCGACGGCCCAGCCGGGAAGGGGCAGTCCCGGCGCTCCTCCGCCGCCGACCCGTCCCTCGACGGGGACGACC
>NZ_JBFULD010000632.1:0-613 GCF_056400505.1 Terrabacter sp. P5_B1 | reverse complement strand
CGATGCCGAGCGCCGCCCGGACGGCCTCGACGCGGCCGTAGCCGAACCAGTCGCCGGGGCCGGTGCGCACGAGGTCGCGTCCGCGTGGGTGACTCTCGAGGGGCTCGTCGACGAGGACCTCCGGGACGCCGCGGAGCACCGCAGCCGGCACCGCCGCCACCTTGCCCTTGGCGAGGTCGGCCGCCGCCGCGATCTCGTCGGCGACCGCGCGGGTCGTCACCTCGAGCGGCTTGCCGTCGGCGTCGGTGCCCCCTCGCAGGTCGTCGAGGACACGCAGTCCGTGCGCCCCCAGCGCGAAGTCGATCTGACCCACCCGCCAGGCGCGGCCCGCGGTGTCGCTGAGCACGACCCCCACCCGGACGCCGTGCCGGGCCACGAGGGCGTCGTGGAGCTGCTCGCAGATCCCGTCGGGGTCATGGGGGAGGAGCAGCCAACCGCCGCGCTCTCCCGTGTTGGAGCCGTCCACGCCGGCCGCCGCCATGATCGGACCCGCCTTGGCGCGGACGATGCGCGTCACCCCGGCTCCCACCGAGCGCTCGGCCACGACGTACTCGGTCTCACCCCGCACGACACGGTCCTTGTCGGGGTCGTGCGTGACGAGGCCGAGGGCCTT
>NZ_JBFULD010000631.1:0-616 GCF_056400505.1 Terrabacter sp. P5_B1 | reverse complement strand
GCCGCGGCGCGCTCCTCGGCGGCGCGCTTGGCGGGGTTGCCGCTCTTGCTCTTCCTGCGCTGCGGCTGCTGCTGCTTGCCGCGCTTGCCGGCGCCGGGGATGCCCGGCATGCCCGGGAGGCCGCCACCGCCGCCGCGGGCCATCGACTTCATCATCTTCTGGGCCTGACCGAAGCGCTCGAGCAGCTGGTTGACCTCGGTGACCGTGACCCCAGAGCCCTTCGCGATGCGGGCGCGGCGCGAGCCGTTGATCTGCTTGGGGTGGGTGCGCTCGAACGGGGTCATCGAGCGCACCATCGCCTCGACGCGGTCGAACTCGCGGTCGTCGAAGGCGTCGAGCTGGTCGCGCATCCCCTGCATGCCCGGCATCATCTTGAGCATCGACTTCAGCGAGCCCATCTTCTTGATGGCGTTCATCTGCTGGAGGAAGTCCTCGAAGGTGAAGTCCTCCTCGGCGAGGAACTTGCGCGCCATCTCGTCGGCCTGGCGCTTGTCGAACGCCTTCTCTGCCTGCTCGATCAGGGTGAGCACGTCACCCATGTCGAGAATGCGGCTGGCCATGCGGTCGGGGTGGAACACCTCGATGTCGGTGACCTTCTCACCGGTCGAGGCGAACA
>NZ_JBFULD010000630.1:0-620 GCF_056400505.1 Terrabacter sp. P5_B1 | reverse complement strand
GCCGTCGACGTCGCGCGAGCCGGCGCCCGTCACGCGGTCCCGGTCGCCGAGGTGCCCGACGCCATCGCCACCCCCGCCGACCAGCCCGAGGAGGCACTGCCCGACGGTGACCTCTGGACGGCTCTGGCGGCACTCCCCGAGAAGCAGCGCCTCTGCGTGGCCTACCACCACGTCGCCGGCCTGCCCCACCCCGAGGTCGCCCGCATCCTCGGCGGAACGCCCGCGGCAGCACGCCGTGCGGCCGCCGACGGCATCGCGCGCCTTCGGTCCACCTACGCACCCCACGGAAGGGTGACCACCCATGTCTGACAACCCGATGCAGCTCCTCTGCGACCCGGCGGCCGGGGACGACGAACGCCTCGCGGCCCTCCACGCAGCACTGGTCGAGCGCGCCTCGACGGAGTCCGCCGTGGGGACGACGAACGCCTCGCGGCGTCACGCGGTCCCGGTCGCCGAGGTGCCCGACGCCATCGCCACCCCCGCCGACCAGCCCGAGGAGGCACTGCCGCGGTCCCGGTCGCCGAGGTGCCCGACGCCATCGCCACCCCCGCCGACCAGCCCGAGGAGGCACTGCCCGACGGTGACCTCTGGACGGCTCTGGCGGCACTCCCCGAGAAGCA
>NZ_JBFULD010000629.1:0-623 GCF_056400505.1 Terrabacter sp. P5_B1 | reverse complement strand
GTTCCCTGGAGGTGCTCGTCGGCGGCGGCCTTGGCCTCGGCGTAGGCGTAGAAGCCGTGGTCCTCGGGCACGCCGTGGTCAGGCCCGGCGCCGAAGTACGACACCATGACGTAGCGCGCGACGCCGGCCTGGGCGGCCGCGTCCATCGAGCGGATCGCGGCGTCGCGGTCGACGGCATACGTCCGCTCGGGACTGCCGCCGCCGGCGCCGGCCGACCACACGACGACGTCGTTGCCGCGCAGCACCTCGGCGATCTCCTCGGTCCCGGCGTGCTCGATGTCGAGCACCACCGCCGTGGCGCCGGTCGCCTCGATGTCGGCCACCTGCTCCGGGTTGCGCACGACGGAGGTGACGGCGTGCCCGTCGGCGACGAGGAGCGGGGCGGCGAGCAGGGCGACCTTGCCGTGGCCGCCGACGATGAGGACTCGGGACATGCCTCCACCCTCTCAGAGCCGGCTAGGTGCTGCTGCCTCGGCCGATGAGCCAACCGATGACGATGCCGATGGCGGTGGCGACCGCATAGCCGGCATAGCGCCGGATGAGCACCGGCATGACGGCCGAGCCGAGGTCGAGCGGCGCGTCCTCCTCGATGTCGGCCGAGACCCGGCGCGGCGGATGGGGCT
>NZ_JBFULD010000628.1:0-628 GCF_056400505.1 Terrabacter sp. P5_B1 | reverse complement strand
GCCGTGCTCGGCTCGCTCAACGTCGACGTCGTCACCCTCGTCGAGCGGCACCCGGTGCCCGGCGAGACCGTGCTCGGCGAGGCCGGTGGCCGGTTCGCCGGGGGCAAGGGCGGCAACCAGGCCGCGGCCGCGGCGCGCACCGGGGCGAGCCCCGTGCAGATGCTCGCCCGGGTCGGGTCCGACGAGGCGGGCGTCGCCTACGTGGAGCGCCTCGGGGCCCTGGGCATCGACCCGTCGTCCGTCTCGACGAGCCCCACGGCCCCGACCGGGACCGCGCTCATCACCGTCGACGAGCAGGGTGAGAACTCGATCGTCGTCGTCGCTGGCGCCAACGGGGAGCCGGACCCGTCGCTCGCCCACGCGGCGGGACGCCTGGCTCCCGGCGACGTGCTGCTCTGCTCGCTCGAGGTCGACCTCGGCACGGTCGCCGACGCGGCGCGGGCGGCCCACGCCGCCGGGGCGCGCGTCGTCGTCAACCTCGCCCCGTATGCCGCCCTGCCGACCGACGTCATCGAGCTCGCTGACCCCGTCGTCGTCAACGAGTCGGAGATGCGCGGCCTGGCGGACTCCGCCCGCGTGCCGCAGTCGCTGCTCGTGACCTTCGGCGCGGCGGGAGCACGGTGGGGGA
>NZ_JBFULD010000627.1:0-630 GCF_056400505.1 Terrabacter sp. P5_B1 | reverse complement strand
AGCCGAAGTCGTCACAGCGGCTACAACGCGAGCGCAACCTCGAGTCCGACTCGCGCGCAACGCTGCTCGTCGAGCATTGGGACCGCGACGACTGGTCGCGGCTCTGGTGGGTTCGCGCCTCGCTGCAGTGGGAGGGCGAGCCGTCGGGTCAGCGGGAGGAGGGTCTCGCGGCGCTGCTGGAGAGCCGCTACCCGCAGTACCGCGGCCGGCCCTTCGACCGAGTCCACGTGCTGCGGATCATCGACGTCACGGGCTGGGCGGCGCGCTAGGTGTACTCGGTCATGACGTTGGTGACAGACGGCTGACGGGTGGGAGTCCCTTGAGCGCGGTGTGGCGTCGTCGAGTGTTGTACTCCTGGAGCCAGGGGGCAAGGGCTGCGGCTCGCTCGGCGTTGCTGGTGAAGACTTGCCGGTAGGCCCACTCGGTGGCCAGGGTTCGGTTGAACCGTTCCACCTTGCCGTTCTGCCACGGGCAGTGCGGCTTGATGAACTTGTGCGTGGCCCCGAGCACGGTCATCGCGTTCTTGACGTCGGTGCTGCGGCGGTAGCTGAAGTGGTTGTCGGTGATGACTCGTTCGATCTGGGTGATGCCGTGGCCGGCGAAGTGTTCCGCGGCGCGCAGGATGAACGC
>NZ_JBFULD010000626.1:0-633 GCF_056400505.1 Terrabacter sp. P5_B1 | reverse complement strand
GTTCACCACCGACAAGGCTGGCTACGCCGCGATGCTGAGGTACGCCAAGGCGTGGCCGACGCGGACCTGGGCGGTCGAGGGAGCGAACGGGGTCGGTCGTCCGCTGGCGCAGCGGCTGCTCGAGGCTGGCGAAGACGTCGTCGACGTCCCGGCGAAGCTCGCCGCGCGGGTCCGGCTGTTCGACACCGGCCACAACCGCAAGACCGATGCGCATGACGCGCACTCGATCGCGATGGTCGCCGTGCGCACCCAAGGCTTGCGGGTGCTGCGGACCGACGGTGAGCTCGAGGCGCTGCGGATGCTGGTCGACCGGCGTGAGTCGCTCAGTCGGCGTCGGGTGCAAACCGTGGACCGGCTCCAGGCTTTGTTGGCGGAACTGCTTCCGGGACAAGCGAAGAAGGACATCACCACCGGGCAGGCCAAGCGGATGCTCGCGTCGGTCCGCCCGCGCGACATCGCGGGCAGGACCCGGCGCCGGATCGCGGCCGAGGAGCTCGCCGAGCTGGTCGCGGTCGAAGCCAAGATGAAGAAGGCCAACGCTGAGCTCAAGGCGATCGTCCTCGCCCGCGGGTCGCACCTGATGGACCTTCGTGGTGTCGGCCCGGTCGTCGCGGCGCGGGTGCTGGCTGACGT
>NZ_JBFULD010000625.1:0-634 GCF_056400505.1 Terrabacter sp. P5_B1 | reverse complement strand
CCGTTCGGCCAGCTCACGTGCTGCGAGCCAGGCCGGGTCCCACCGCACGAGGGCTTCGACGGCCGGGAGCGCCACGGCCTCGGGGGCGCCGCTCAGCACGACCGTGCGGCCCTCCCGCGCGAGCGCCGCCGCGGCCATCCACCGCCGCAGCGCCTCGAGGGGCGCATCGAGAGTGGGCAGGTCGAGGCTCGCCCACGCGTCGAGGATCAGCACACCGGTGTAGCCCCCGTCTGCGACGGGTTCGGCACCGGGTGTGGCGATGACGAGGGACGGCTCTCGGCCGACGGCGGCGAGCACCTCTCCGGAGCCCGAGGTGTGGACCGGGAAGCCCGGGAAGGCGCGGCCGATCTCCTCGGCGGTGCGCTTCGCGCCGGTGATCGACGAGCGCAGCCGGCGCGAGCCGCAGTGGTCGCACTCGAAACCGTGCCCGGCCAGGGTCAGTCCGCACCAGCGGCAGGCGGGCGCCGTGCCCGAGGCCCCGAGGGCCACCGGCCCCTGGCAGCGGGCGCACCGGACCGGCGTGCGGCACTCGGCGCAGCTGAGGGACGGGAGGTAGCCGCGCCGTGGCACCTGCACGAGCACCGGCCCGTCGACGAGGGCGTCCTTGGCGACACGCCACGCGCGGGACGGGATG
>NZ_JBFULD010000624.1:0-644 GCF_056400505.1 Terrabacter sp. P5_B1 | reverse complement strand
GCTCATCGCCGTCCTCGGCGCCGGCGGCGACCGCGACCGCGGCAAGCGCCCCGCCATGGGCGCCGCCGCAGCACGCCAGGCCGACGTCGTGGTGGTCACGGATGACAACCCCCGCTCCGAGGACCCGGCCGAGATCCGGTGGGCGGTCATCGCGGGGGCACGGGAGGCGGTCCGCGACGACGCGCCGCCGGTGACCGAGATCATCGACGGTGGGCCGCGTTCGAGCGCCATCGCCGAGGCCATCGCGCTCGCGGTTGTCGGCACGGGGGAGGACCGCCCTGTCGACACCGTCGTGGTGCTCGGCAAGGGACACGAGAAGGGTCAGGAGATCCACGGAGTGAAGCACCCGTTCGACGACCGCGACGCCGTGCGCGCCGCCCTCGCAGCCGTCAGCTCATCGGGGGTGACGCCGTGATTGCCTTGTCGCTCAGCGAGATCCGCGATCTCACAGGTGGTCTCGTCCACGGCACCGAGACCCCCGACACCATCGTCATCGACGGCCCCGTCACGACCGACTCGCGGGAGTGCGGCCCGGGCAGCCTCTACGTCGCCCGGGTCGGCGAGACCGCCGACGGCCACGACATCGTCGCGTCGGCGGTCTCGGCCGGCGCCGTGGCGGTGCTCGCGTCGCGTCCCGTCGACGG
>NZ_JBFULD010000623.1:0-647 GCF_056400505.1 Terrabacter sp. P5_B1 | reverse complement strand
CGACCATGCTCATCGCGAACGAGGCCAGCTGCGCGCCGTCGCCCTGGTGGACGGCCGCGTCCAGGGCGTCCACGAGGTCCGGCCATGTCTCCCGACTGTCCAGCCCCAGCCCGATCGCGGTGCTGGCCCAGCCCTCGGTCAGCCGGGGCAGGCTGGTCTCACCCGTCTCGAGCGGTTGCCTGTCGAGGCGGTCGAGGAACGCGACGAGCGTGCGGGACACCGCGGGGGTGTCCGCGCCCAGCGGGCACGCGATGCTCGAGCCGCAGTCGGTCACGAAGTCGTTGAAGACGTTGTCGAAGTCGTCCGCCGAGCCCCGCGCACTGGCATCGACGTCCTGCTGGCTGGGCGTCTCCTCCGCCAGCGCGTCGGGCAGGACGGCGGAGTCGAGGACCATGAGCCCCACCCTGCTGGTGAAGAAGTCGGCGTAGACGGCGCCGATCATGGTGCCGTAGCTGACGCCGTAGTAGTTGAGCCGCTCGTCGCCCACGGCTGAGCGCAGGACGTCGAGGTCGCGGGCCACGAACTCGGTGCCCATCCGGGCCGCGAGGGCGCCGCCCCTGGCGAGGCAGCGCCGGTTGCGCGCTGCGGGGGCCCGCKGCGCGGCGGCCCGTTCGGCGGCGGTGTCCGGGGTGGGGTCGGCGGCATAC
>NZ_JBFULD010000622.1:0-652 GCF_056400505.1 Terrabacter sp. P5_B1 | reverse complement strand
GCGCTCGACGAGGTCGTCGAGGACCGCGGTCCGATGGCTCCGGCCGACCTGCTGCGGCTCGCCCGGGGCATCGCCGAGGCGATCCGCTCCATCCACGCGTGCGGCGTCGTCCACCGCGACATCAAGCCGGGCAACGTCCTCATCGAGGACGGCGACCCCGTGCTCATCGACTTCGGCATCGCCCACCTGCAGGACGACGTGCGCCACACCGTCGGCGGGCTCGTCATGGGCACACCCGGCTACCTCTCACCCGAGCTCGTCGAGGGAGCCGCGATCACCGACGCCACCGACTGGTGGGGCTGGGCTGCCACGATCACGTATGCCGCGTCGGGTCGCCCGCCGTTCGGGCGCGGCCGGATGGACGCCGTCCTCACCCGCGTCCGCGCCGGCGACGTCGACCTCGACGGTGTCGACCCCCGCCTCGTGCCCCTGCTGCGCGCGTCGCTCTCACCGGAGCCGAGGCTGCGCCCGCACGCCGACGAGGTGATCGCTGCCCTCGAGCTCTACGCCGCCGGGCGACCCGCGACGGTCCCGACGCCGAGCGGGGGCGTCTGGGACGACGGCCGGTCGGGCGCGGTGCCGGGCGACACCCAGGTCGTCCAGGGCGGCAGCACGGCAGTCATGCCGCCGCTTCCGCCGCCCGTCGCACTCC
>NZ_JBFULD010000621.1:0-659 GCF_056400505.1 Terrabacter sp. P5_B1 | reverse complement strand
CGGTGTGCCCGGGCCACCGCCAGCAGCGCCGAGCGGACGGCCTCGACGAGCTCGGGCGGCGACACGGCCACGGCGTGCGTGCCCAGGGCGACGACGTCGCGCTCGGTCGTGCCGCGGCGGTAGGGCACCTCGATCTCGGCCCACTGCTCGTCGATCTCGGTGGTGCGCTGGGCGAAGCGGCGCAGCGTGTGGCCGCGCCCGTGCCGCACCCGGACGACGGCCGTGCCCGCGGCCTCGGGCGGCTGTGCCTCGAGGGCCACCTCGGGCACGTGGTCGGACGGGACGGCATACGACCCCGCCCTTCCCTTGCGACGGACGGCGCCCTCGAAGCGGCTGAGCCGGAAGGCGCGCTCGTCACCGCGGTCGATGTCGAAGCCGGTGAGGTACCAGCGGCCGTGCCAGTTCTTCAGCGCCCACGGCTGCACGTGGCGCGTCGACAGCTCGCCGTCGTTCCTGCGGTAGTCGAAGGTGATCGGCTGCAGGGCCGACACGGCGGCGTGCACGGCCTCGAACGCCGGCTCCTTGGTGCGGATGCGCGGCTCCGCCCCGGCCGCGACCGACTCGTCGATCTCGACCCCGGAGAGCCGCAGCTTGCGCAGACCCGCCGAGGCGGCGCCGGAGATGCTGGCCGTCGACCACGCCCGTGCGGCCAGCGCCAG
>NZ_JBFULD010000620.1:0-660 GCF_056400505.1 Terrabacter sp. P5_B1 | reverse complement strand
GTACGTCTCCGTGAGGTCGAGCAGCGCGGCCCACAGCGGGACGGTGGTGGTGTTCACGAGACGGACGGTGAAGCGCGGGGCGTCGCTGCCGGCATACGCGATCGTCAGGGTGCCGCCGGCGCCCACGGCACCCGTCCCGGCGTCCACCTCGACGCGGACGGCGTCGGCGGCCAAACCAGTGGCCGCGTTGGTCAGTGCCGAGAGCCGGAGCCAGCGGGCGACGCGCTCGAGCGCGAGGACGGTCCGCTCCTCGCGACCGTCGCCCTGGACGACGGGAACGAGGGGGCGGGTGACGCCGGGACGCGTGATGACGAAGCCTCCCGGGGTGGCCTCGACGAGCAGGTCGACGCTCGTCGACTCACCCGGGCCGAGCGTGACGGAGCCGGCCGGGAACGCGTCGGTGAAGATGCCGTACGTCTCCGTGAGGTCGAGCAGCGCGGCCCACAGCGGGACGGTGGTGGTGTTCACGAGACGGACGGTGAAGCGCGGGGCGTCGCTGCCGGCATACGCGATCGTCAGGGTGCCGCCGGCGCCCACGGCACCCGTCCCGGCGTCCACCTCGACGCGGACGGCGTCGGCGGCCAAACCAGTGGCCGCGTTGGTCAGTGCCGAGAGCCCGGAGCCAGCGGGCGACGCGCTCGAGCGCGAGGACGGTCCGCT
>NZ_JBFULD010000619.1:0-676 GCF_056400505.1 Terrabacter sp. P5_B1 | reverse complement strand
GCCCTCGCCGCCCTCGCCGACGGATCAGGAATCTCCACGATCGCAGCCGACCTGGCCGACCTGGATGGCCTCGCGAACCTGCCGACCGACGTCGACATCCTCGTCAACAACGCCGGCATCCAGCACGTGAGCCCCATCGAGGAGTTCCCCCTCGACCGGTTCGAGTTCATCCTCGACCTCATGCTCGTCTCGCCGTTCCGGCTCATCCGGCAGAGCCTGCCCCACATGTACGACCGTGGGTGGGGCCGCGTCATCAACATCTCGAGCGTCCACGGCCTTCGGGCCAGCGCGTTCAAGTCCGCCTACGTCACCGCCAAGCACGGCCTGGAGGGCCTCTCCAAGGTCGTCGCGCTCGAGGGTGGCCCCCGCGGCGTCACCTCCACGTGCATCAACCCGGCCTATGTGCGCACGCCCCTGGTCGAGCAGCAGATCGCGGACCAGGCCCGCACCCACGGCATCCCCGAGTCCGAGGTCGTCGAGAAGGTCATGCTGGCACCGGTCTCCGTCAAGCGCCTCGTCGAGCCCGACGAGGTCGCGGCCCTGACCCTCTTCCTGTGCGGCCCGGCCTCCGGCTCGATCAACGGGACGTCCTTCTCGATGGACGGTGGGTGGACGGCGCACTGAAGCCAGTGCGCCTCCGGCCGCCCACCCCGCACCGACCCGCCTAGGATCTGCC
>NZ_JBFULD010000618.1:0-682 GCF_056400505.1 Terrabacter sp. P5_B1 | reverse complement strand
CCCGCACACCGCGGCCGGGGCCTGGCGGGCGCGGTGACCCTGGCCGCCCTGCACCGGCTCGCCGAGGTCGGCGGCACGGCGGCGCAGGTGAGCCCCCGCGGGGACGAGGGCTATCCCGGACCGCAGCGGCTCTACCGCTCGATGGGCTTCCGGCCACGGGCCCGCACGGTCACGTGGAGCCGGTCCCTGACCTGAGAGCGAGCCCGATCCCGGTGGGGGTTCCGGCATCGCGGCCGAGCCGGGCTCAGGCGACAAGGCTCAGGCGACAAGGCGCAGGCGAAAAGGCTCAGGCGACAGGGGTCCGCTCGAGGCGGGACGCCACGATGGTCGCCGACCCGACGACGCGCGTGCCGTCGTAGAGCACGACCGACTGCCCGGGAGCCACGCCCCGGATCCGACCGTCGAGTCGCACCTCGACACGGTCGCCGTCGGCCCAGGCCGTGGCGGCATGCTCCTCACCGTGCGCACGCACCTGGGCGCCCACGTGGACCACGCCCTCAGGCGCGGGACCACACCACCGGGCGTGCTGGCCGGTGATGGCGTTGACGCCGAGCAGGTCGGCGGCACCGACGACGACCTGGTTGGTCTCGGGCCGTACCTCGACGACGTAGCGCGGCTCTCCGTCCGGGGCCGGTCGCGAGAGCCCGAGCCCGCGTCGCTGTCCGACGGTGTAGGCGAAGGC
>NZ_JBFULD010000617.1:0-683 GCF_056400505.1 Terrabacter sp. P5_B1 | reverse complement strand
TGCCGTCGGTGGGGCGGCCCTGTTGCTGGCGCTGCCCTCGAGCGTCTTCGAGGCCGTCGCGCCGTGGCTCATCCTCTTCACCTGCCTGCTCGTCGGCGCGCAGCCGTGGATCGCCCGCCGGCTGCGGCTGCGCGCTGGCGAGGATGTCGGTCCGCGCACCCGCATGGGGCCCGTGACGACGCTCTTCGCGCTGCTGACCGGCGTCTACGGTGGCTACTTCGGCGCCGGCTCGGGGGTGATGATGGTCGCCGTCCTCGGGCTGGGCCTCGACATCGACCTGCGGGTCGTCAACGCCCTCAAGACGCTCGCGATCTTCGCCGGCAACGTCGTCGCCGGTCTGATCTTCGTCGCCGTCGCCGACCTCGACTGGCGCGCCATCGGGCTGCTCGCCGCGGGGTCCGTCGTCGGCGGCTACATCGGGGCCCGGGTCGGTCGGCGCCTGCCGCCGACGCTCTTCCGGGTGCTCGTCGTCGTCGCGGGCGTCGTGGCGGCAGTCCTCCTGCTCCGTTGACGCGAGTCGGCGTATGCCGGGTGGCTGGCTCTCAGGAAGCCGTCGCCTCGCGGTGCCGACGGGCGAGCTCGAGGTAGACCTCGGCGTTGGCCCGGATGCGCGCCAGGCCCGGGTCGTCGATCTCGCGCCGGAGCTTGCCGGGCACGCCGGCGACGAGCGACCGGGGTGGGAT
>NZ_JBFULD010000616.1:0-689 GCF_056400505.1 Terrabacter sp. P5_B1 | reverse complement strand
CCCAGATCCTGACGCTCGCCGACCAGGAGGCGGCCGAGATGCGCACGCGCGCCGCTGCCGAGGCCGACGAGATCCGCGGGCGCGCCACGCGTGCGGCCGCCGAGCTCAAGGCGGCCACCACGTCGTATGCCGAGCAGGCTCGCGCCCGCGCGGACGAGGAAGCCGTGCGCATCATCGCCCAGGCCAACCGGGAGGCCCAGGCCGTCGTCGCCGAGGCCCAGAGCGTCACTGCCGCGCAGCGTCAGGAGGTCGCCGCCGAGTTCGAGGCGCTCCGCCTCAAGGCGTCCACCGCGTCGGCGGAGCTCGAGGTCACGCTCGCCGCCCGCCGCGAGTCGGCCGACGCGGAGTTCGAGGCGCGCCGCCAGCAGCAGGAGGCCGCCCTCAGCGAGAGCGAGTCCCGGCTGCGCCAGCTCACCGAGCGGGCCGAGCGCGACGCGCACGAGATGCGCACGAGGGCCGAGCACCTGCTCCAGAACGCCGAGGCGCAGGCCGACCAGATCGTGTCCGAGGCCCGAGACCACGCGTCGCGGGTGCGTGAGGAGTCCGACCGCGAGCTCGCAGCGGCGTCGGCTCAGCGCGACAGCATCACCGCACAGCTGAGCAACGTCCGTCAGATGCTCGCCACCCTGGGTGGCGGGGCCCTGATGGACTCCCTGGGTGCTCCGGCCCCGGCTGGTGACGCCGACGAC
>NZ_JBFULD010000615.1:0-693 GCF_056400505.1 Terrabacter sp. P5_B1 | reverse complement strand
CGGTGACGCCGTCTCCGCAGCACGGGTGCCACGGCCCGACCTCCAGGGTGACGTCCCGCTCACGCCGCCACGGGTTGTGCAGGTTGAGCGGCACGACCCGGCGCTCCCCGACCCGGGCGTGCACGACGACGTCGGCGTCGGGCTCGCAGCAGTCGCAGGCACCATGACAGCCCCAGGAGGTCTCCCCGCAGCCGCAGTCGTGGTCATGACGGTGGTCGTGGTGCTCGTGGTGGTGGTCATGGTGGTCGTGGTGGTCGTGGTGGTGGTGGTCGCGTGCGGGACGCGTCGTCCGCGTGCCCGCCCACGGCATCCCGGCTCCCGCCGTGCCGGCGGCCGTGAAGGACGCGGCGAGGTCGTCCCAGAGGGTCTGGGAGGAGTCCATCCACTGCTGCACGGCATCGGCCCAGCCGGTGCGCAGCGACGTGAACAGGTCTGGTGAGGTCGTGCTCATGACTTCGTCTCCGATGCGTCTCGCGGAAGGATGATGACCTGCAGGTCGGCGGTGCCGACCGGGATGGTCGCGGTGTGCCGTCGGGCGGGTTCGAGGTCCTCCGGGACCTCGAGCCGGGCCTCGAGCGTGAGGGTCTGTCCGGGCTCGACGACGGTCGGTGCGTCGAGCACGAGGACGACGTCGGGTCCCGGGTCCGGGCCCCCGTCGTCGGTGCGGGCCATCGCTCGGGAGGCGAGCGGCAT
>NZ_JBFULD010000614.1:0-699 GCF_056400505.1 Terrabacter sp. P5_B1 | reverse complement strand
GGTGACGCTCCTCGCGCGGGTCGGCGACGACGCGGCAGGGCAGGCGTGCCGGGGCGAGCTCGAGGCCGCCGGTGTCACGTGCGCCTTCGCCGTCGACCCGGCGCTGCCGACGTGCATGGTGGTGATCTTCCTCGACGCCCACGGCGACCGGACGATGTTCCCGGACCGCGGGGCCAACCGGGCCTTCTCCGTCGCGGACGTCGACCTGGCCTCGCTCGGCCTGCCGCTCGACCCGCGGCCGCACCTCCACCTGTCGGGCTACGTGCTCTTCGACGCGGGGTCGCGGGCGGCGGGCCTCGAGTCGCTGCGCCAGGCGCGCGCACTGGGATGGACGACGTCGGTCGACCCGCAGTCGCCGGCGCTCATCGAGCGCGAGGGGGTCTCGGCGTTCCTGTCGTGGGTCTCGGGAGTGGACCTGCTGCTGCCCAACGAGAACGAGGTCGTGGCGCTCGGCGGTCTGGCCGCGATCCTCGGGCACGCCGGCGAGGTCGTCGCCACCTACGGCGCGGCCGGGGCTCGGTGGGTCGGGGCCGACGTCGACGAGTCGGCCGAGGCGCCGGTCGTCGAGAACGTCGACGCCACCGGGTGCGGCGATGCCTTCAACGCCGGGCTGCTCTCGGCCTGGCTGCGCGGCGAGGACCGGTCCAGCGCCCTGCGCGCCGGCGTGGCGGCCGGCAGCGCCGCGGCAGCCCGCGTGGG
>NZ_JBFULD010000613.1:0-702 GCF_056400505.1 Terrabacter sp. P5_B1 | reverse complement strand
CCCCGAGAAGGAGTGCTGCGATGGCCAACCCCGCACCCAGGCGTGCGCGCCCCATGTGAACCATGGTGCTCCCTCCCGGAGGGCGGTGCATGCGGGACGCGGTGGATGGGGGATGACGGGTGGATGACGGTTTCAAGTGGCGGGCCTCAAGATGCACGGGAATGCTCGGTCTCAGAGGTGTGCGCCGACCGGGGTCGGATGCGCACCCAGCCGTAGGACGGCGGCGCCGATGACCCATGTCGGCGGCTGAGCACCCTGCGGTCATACGGATACGAAAGGGACGATCGAGTGATACCCAACTCCACACCGCACCGAACTCCAGGGGCCCGCAGAGTGAGGCGGTCCGTGGCAGCGCTCGGTGCGCTCGCAGCAGTCGCCGCCGGGATGGCCGTGGCCAGTCCGTCGGCGCAGGCTGCCGACCCGACCGCGTCGAACGCTGCGAGCGCGGGCAGCGACCCGGCGAGTCGGGAGCGCGCCTTCGCGGCCGCCTCGGCCGAGTACGGCGTGCCGCGCACGGTCCTCGAGGCCGTGTCGTACGCGCAGACCCGCTGGGACTTCAACCCGGGGCACAGCACGTCGGGCGGCTACGGGCCGATGCACCTCGTCGACGCGAACCTCGGCTCTGCAGCCGAGGGCAGGGGCCTGGGCGACGCGCCGGCCCCGGCGCCGGCACCCGCTGCCGACACGCTCGGCCGGGCCGCC
>NZ_JBFULD010000612.1:0-705 GCF_056400505.1 Terrabacter sp. P5_B1 | reverse complement strand
GGCCCACGTCGTGGCCCGTCGGGAAGTGGGCACTCGACTCACCACCCCCCGTCGAGTGCTCAGATCCCGGCCACGCCGGGGCCGGTCGGGAAGTGGGCACTCGACTCACCACCCCCGTCGAGTGCTCACTTCGCGACGGGGTCGGTCGGGGTGTCTTCGGGAGCGCTCTGCGCGCCGGCGGCGGCGATCTCGCCACGATGGCGCCACAGGACGTAGGCCAACCCGACGACGAGGACGACGGCGATGAGCGCGATGCGCAGCGGCCAGGACAGGTCGAGCAGGGTCGTCACGACGAGTGCGCCGAGCGCGGTGCCCACCGTCGTCGGAAGCCCGGGCCGGCTGCGTCGCCGCCGCGGGTAGAGGGCACCGGAGGAGGTACGTCTCGTGGTGCGGCTCCGACGCTTCGTGCTCGAGCTGGCAGCCGACTTCCTCGTCGCCACGGGTCCCCTCCTCGTCGAGGCCGATCCCCGTTCAGCCCGGACGGGCAGGGGTCGGCACGGTCACAGGCCGCGGACCCAGTTCTCGAGCAGGTGCAGTCCGGCGTCGCCGGACTTCTCGGGATGGAACTGGGTCGCGGTCAGGGGGCCATTCTCGACCGCGGCGACGAACTTCGCACCGTGACGCGCCCACGTGACCCGGGGCGCGACCTTGGCGAAGGCGCCGGTCGGCTCGAGCGTCCACTGCTGCACGGCATACGAGTGGACG
>NZ_JBFULD010000611.1:0-713 GCF_056400505.1 Terrabacter sp. P5_B1 | reverse complement strand
CGTCCACTCCCCGCCGACCGAGGTTGGCGAACGTGCGCTCGACCGCCGCCTCCACGGCGAGCTCGTCCGCGACGGGTGAGCCGGACCCTCCGAGCGAGCGCGGCGCCACGCGGGAGATGATGCCGAACCTCTTCACCAGGGCGGGCTCGGCGCACGCCTTCAGCAGCTCCTCGCTTCGCCCGTCACCACGCCCGACCTCGATGTGGGTGACACCTCGCTCGATGGCCTGGGCGATCAGCGAGCGCAACCGTTCTGCGCGCTCCGCCGGACGCTCGTCCCGCGTCGCGGCGTCGAAGTTGCGGGCCGAGAGCACGACCTGCGACATGGGTCCGGCGTCGGTGCCCACTGCGGTCACTCGCGTTCCTGCCCGATCGACGCGGTCCACCAGGCGCGTCATCAGTCTGGCCCAGGGCCGCCCCACCGGATCCTGCTCGCCGTCGAAGAGGCTCGAGACGCGCACATAGTCGCCGAGGACGTCTACCGTGGCACGGTAGGCGCTGACGTCGTCCGGGCAGCCGACCGGCACGAACAGAAGCTCACCGAGCGATCGCCTCAGCCACGGCGTGACGTGCTCCCGGTCGTAGGCGGCCGTGGCCTGCTCAGCGGCATCACGCAGGGCCCGAACGGTGAACACCTCTGCGCCGAGCCCTTCGGGCACCTGGTCGATGTCGACCCTGCCGTAGGTGTGACCCGAGGCGTCCACGGCCGCAATG
>NZ_JBFULD010000610.1:0-725 GCF_056400505.1 Terrabacter sp. P5_B1 | reverse complement strand
GCGCACGTCCACACCATCAAGGAGTACGGCCCCGACCGCGTCGCCGGCTTCTCGCCGATCCCGGCGATGTCGATGGTGTCGCACTGCGTCGGCACGCGCTTCATCCAGCTCATCGGCGGCGTCATGACGAGCTTCTACGACTGGTACGCCGACCTGCCCGTCGCGAGCCCCCAGGTCTTCGGCGACCAGACCGACGTGCCCGAGTCGGGCGACTGGTGGGACGCGACCTACCTCATGATGTGGGGCTCCAACGTCCCCGTCACCCGCACGCCCGACGCGCACTGGATGGCCGAGGTCCGCTACCGCGGCACCAAGGTCGTCACGGTCAGTCCCGACTACGCCGACAACACGAAGTTCGCCGACGAGTGGATGCCCGCGCAGGCCGGCACCGACGCGGCGCTCGCGATGGCGATGGGGCACGTGCTCCTCAAGGAGTTCTTCGTCGACCGCGAGGTCGACTTCTTCACCGACTACGTGCGCACCTACAGCGACCTGCCCTTCCTCATCCGCCTCGACGCTGCCGAGGAGGCGTATGCCGCCGCGCCGGGCGACGCGGTAGCCGCGCCCCTCGTGCCCGGCAAGTTCCTCACCGCAGCCGACCTCGCCGACTCGGGCGCCGTCGCCCCCGATGAGGACGCCTGGAAGACAGTCCTGCTCGACGGCGTCACCGGTGCGCCGGTCGTGCCGAACGGCTCGATGGGCTTCCGCTACGCCGACTCCGGCAA
>NZ_JBFULD010000609.1:0-726 GCF_056400505.1 Terrabacter sp. P5_B1 | reverse complement strand
CTCGTCGAGCAGGGCGCCGTCGTGCCGCACGAGCCCACCGGCGGGCGCCGCGGACGCGGTCGTCCCGCACGCGCCTACGTCGTGTCCGATGCCGGGCACAGCGCGCTCGAGGCCGACTACGACTCGCTCGCCGTCGAGGTGCTGCGCTACCTCGAGGCGCAGGCCGGGCCGGCTGCCGTCGCCGACTTCGCCCGGAGCCGGGTCGGGGCCCTCGAGGAGCGGTATGCCGCCCGCCTGGCTGCCGCCGGCGACGCCCCCGCCGCTCGCACCGAGGCGCTCGTCGAGGCGCTGAGCGAGGACGGCTTCGCCGCCACGGCCCGACCGGTCGGCGCGGTCGGCGCGGGCGGGCTCACCGGGGTCCAGCTGTGTCAGGGGCACTGCCCCGTCCAGCACGTCGCTGCCGAGTTCCCGGCGTTCTGCGAGGCCGAGACCGACGCCTTCTCGCGGCTGCTCGGCGTGCACGTCCAGCGCCTCGCGACCCTGGCCGGCGGCCACCACGTCTGCACCACTTTCGTCCCGACCGGTGGGATCGGCACTCGCCCCCGGAAGACCACGCAGCCCTCGGGTGTTTACCCAGAGGCTGCCCAGACCCGCACCAGCACGAGCACCAGCACCGACACGCTCACGCACGTTCAGGAAGGTTCCTCATGACCACCCACATCGAAGAGCTCAACCCCGGCCTCAAGGGCATCGGCACCTACGAGTACGGCTGGGCCGACAGTGACK
>NZ_JBFULD010000608.1:0-741 GCF_056400505.1 Terrabacter sp. P5_B1 | reverse complement strand
GCAGGCGCTGGCCGGCGCCAGCGCGAGCACGCCTATCGCCGCCACCGTCGTGGGGCGGACGAGACGACGACGCATGGACTTCCTTCGGGGGCGCCCGGCACTGGGCCGGACGGGGACTGCGGCAGGCACGGAGGGTGGGACGGGGCGGGACGACAGGAGGCGCCGACGGCGACCCGGAGCACCCCTGTCCGTCTCCGGAGTCTAGCCGCCGCCTGCGGCAGCGCTCGCCGGCGTGACGCTCGGCGCGAGCACGAGGTAGGCCTGCGCGACGAGCACGATCCCGATGGCGACCCACTTGCCGGTGGGCAGCTCCACCCCGTAGCGCCACCGGTCGACGAGGACGAGCCCGATCTGGAGCATGACGATCCAGCCCATCGTGACGAGGGCGAGCTCGGCGTACCTCAGCGACGACGCATACACCCAGAAGAGGACGAGGAAGGCGCCCGCGCCGAGGACGAGGCCCCGGGCGCTGCCGTTCTGCGCCCACTCCTTGGCGAAGAGCGCGCCCGCGAGGTCGAGGCCGGCGAGGCTGACCATCGCGATCGTCGCGACGACGGGCACGGGCCACGCGTCGGGCATCCTGATGAGGGGGAAGACGTCGGTGACGCTCATGGTGGCCACGTCCTTGGTCGGTCGGGCCTGCCCGGCCAGCGGCCCTTCACCTCAGAGGGGGCTCGCGAGCGCGGTGATACCGCTCAGGGCTGGCCGCCCTCGAACCAGGCGACGAGCGCGGGGTCGAGG
>NZ_JBFULD010000607.1:0-759 GCF_056400505.1 Terrabacter sp. P5_B1 | reverse complement strand
GAGTGGGAGGGGGTCGCTCCTGCGGGTGCCGGCGGGCGTCACGACGGCGAGGTCGACGTCGCCGACCGGCGTGCCGGTCACCGTGAGCCTGGTTCGTGCCATGGGCTGACCCTATGCGTGGAACGACCCGACGGGCCTGACCTGAACTCACCGGGTCGGGTGTGTTGCGCGGATTCGGCTGGGGGCGAGTCGAATTCGTTGTCCACAGTTGCGCCATACCTCTTGACCGAGATTCGAACAGGTGTTCTCCTTGACGCAGTCGCTGATCCCGAGAGGAGTGGTTCCGTGCCCTACGTCGCATCCACTCGAACGGGCCTGCTCGGGGTCGAGGACGACCAGGTCCGCAGCGCCGCCATGGCGGACGTGCAGGGCAGCCTCACGGCGATCGGTGAGCGGGCGGTGCACACCATCGAGGCGCTGGAGGCGGAGAAGGCGCGGGTCGAGGCCCGGCTGCTCGCGGCCTACGGCGTCCTGCACACGGTCGAGTGCCAACAGGTCGAGACGCTGGCGCTGACGGCCGGGTCCCTGCACGTGTCGGCCGACCGGGTCGTGAGCGAGGAGATCGCCCTGGCCACGGGGGTCGGCATCGGGGAGGTGGCCCGCCGGCTGTCGCTGGCCACCGCACCGCGGCGGCACCGGACGATCCTCGCCGCGCTTCGGTCCGGCGCGACGACGCTGCACCGCGCCCTGCAGATCGCGACCGAGACGACGGATCTGCCCGACGCCGACGTGGCGGCCGTCGAGGAGGCCGTGCTCGCG
>NZ_JBFULD010000606.1:0-773 GCF_056400505.1 Terrabacter sp. P5_B1 | reverse complement strand
GTGGGTCTTCTTCCTCATCCGGGTCCTCGGCTCCCTCACCCGTGACGGCCTCACCGACACGATCCTCATCCGCACCATCGACCTCGGCGCCGAGGAGACCGTCGTCGCCGCGGTGCTGTCGGTGCTCGCAGCCCTGCTGCTCCTCCTCGGCCGTGGCCGCGCCGGTCGCTCACCACTCGGATGGGCGTCTTTGCTTCTCGCCGTGGTCACAGTGGGCACCGCCGTCTGGCGACTGCTGCCGTGAACGAGATCGTCTGAGCCGAAAGGGAATCGGATGCTCACGGCCGCGACGGCGCAGGACGTCGCCGACGCATACGGCCTCGGAGGCTCGGCCACCCTGACCGGCCCGGTCGCGCGAGGGCAGCTGGGACAGGTGTGGCGGCTCGACACCGAAGCGGGCACGCATGCCGTCAAGGAGTGGTTCGCGACGCCGGACCTTGCCGCCATGTCCCGGGACGTCGATCTCGTCGCGGCGGCACTGGCCGAGGGCGTCGTCACACCACGCATCGTGCACACCACCACAGGCGCCGTGGCCACGACGGTCGCGGACACGGCCATCCGGGTGTTCGAGTGGGTCGACCTGCGCGGTCCCATCCGTGGCCTCGACCCCTCCGCGGTCGGGGCCACACTCGCGGCACTGCACCGGGCAGGGCCACCGACGGACGAGCCCGTGGACAACTGGTTCGCGACGGGCCTCGGAGAGCAGCGCTGGCGTGAGCTGCACCGGCGGGTCGTCGACGAGCAGGCGCCCTTCGCCGGGCACCTCGGTGCCC
>NZ_JBFULD010000605.1:0-784 GCF_056400505.1 Terrabacter sp. P5_B1 | reverse complement strand
GACCTATCTCGCCTGGCTCGACCTCACCGGCGTCGGCCTCGGCGACGACCCTGCGGGTGAGGTGCTGCGCCGCGCTCGCGTCGCCCTCTCCCCCGGGCCCATCTTCGGCTGTGGTGGGGACGGACATGCTCGGCTCAACTACGCCACGTCACCCGAGATCCTCCGCGACGCGGTCGGCCGGATCGCGAGCATCCTTGAGTGACGAGGAGTCCGGGCCCCCGCTCGTCGCGCTCGTCGTCGGCCCGCACGGGGCGTATGCCGTGGGGCCGGGTGTCGACGAGGCGTGGCCGCTCGGCGACCTGACGCGCCGCTTCGTCGAGGCCACGGAGCGTCTCGGACCGCGATGGGTCGTGTGGTCGGCCGCGGCGACGCTGCGGGGTGTCGTCGGCGCAGGCGTCGAGGTGTCGCGCACGTGGGACCTCGCAGAGGCACACCGCATCGTCCACGGCGGCTGGTGGGCCACACCGGGCCACGTCGTCGCGGGCTGCCGCGGGCTCGACGAGGCCACCGTCCCGGCGCCACGCGCGGCCCGTCTGCGCGGTTTCGACGGCGACCTCTTCGACGTCGCCGCCGGGGCCGACCTGGACCTGCTCACCCCCGACGGCCACCTCCGGGCCGACGCCCTGGGATGGGCGACGGACGAGACGAGGCTGCGCGAGCTCGCGGTGCTGGCACTCGACTGCCAGCAGGCACAACGCGTGGCTCTCGGTCGCATCGGAGGCCAGCACGTCGCTCGCCTCCAGCGCACCGTGTGGTCCGAGTCCGCAGCCGCCGTGCTCTGCCT
>NZ_JBFULD010000604.1:0-789 GCF_056400505.1 Terrabacter sp. P5_B1 | reverse complement strand
CCGTAGACCCGCTCGCTGTTCTCGGACACCGCGCGGCACAGTGTCGGGACGTCGAGGTTGAGCACGGAGGCCATCGCCCGGATGGTCACGGGCACGAGGAACGAGGCGTTCGTCGCACCCCGGTGCGGGGCCGGTGCGAGATAGGGCGCGTCGGTCTCGACGAGCAGACGATCGAGGGGGACCGCCGTCAGCGCGTCGCGCAGGTCTCGCGCGTTCTTGAAGGTCACGGTGCCCGCGAAGCTGAGGTGGTAGCCGCGCTCGACGCACTCACGGGCCATCGTCAGGTCGCCGGAGAAGCAGTGCAGGACCGTGCGCTCGGGCGCCCCCTGCTCCTCGAGGATGCGCAGCACGTCGGCGTGGGCGTCGCGGTCGTGGATCTGCAGAGCCTTGCCGAGTCGCTTGGCGAGGTCGATGTGCCAGCGGAAGCCGTCCTGCTGGACCGAGATGCCCTCGGGACCGGTGCGGAAGTAGTCGAGGCCGGTCTCACCGATGACGCGGATGCGATCGTGGGTCGCGCACCGCTCGACCTCGGCGTATGCCGCGTCCAGCTGTCCGCTGGCCGCCAGCCGTGGAACCTCGTTGGGGTGCAAGGCAATTCCGCCGACCAGTTCGTCGTGGGCCTCGATGGCCTCCATGGTGAAACGGATGCCGTCCAGGTCRCAGCCGACCTGGACGAGCCGCGTCACCCCGACCGACCGGGCTCGCTTGATGGCATCGGCCACGTCGAACGGCTCGTCGCCCTCGCGCGTGATGTCGAGGTGGACGTGGTTGTCGACGACGTCGATGGGC
>NZ_JBFULD010000603.1:0-811 GCF_056400505.1 Terrabacter sp. P5_B1 | reverse complement strand
CGCCGAAGCGGCCTCCGAGGACCGCTGAGCGCAGGTCGGGCGGCACCCTGTGGAGCAGGTGGCCGCCCGGACGCGGTAGACTTGTCTGTGGCCGACCGGACTGGACTCCGTGCTGAGCCGTCCCGCACCTGTGTGGGATGTCGCGGAACGGATAGCTGGTCGGCCCTGCTGCGAGTGGTCGCGGCGACGGACGGAGACGGCCGGGGCATCCCCCCGGTCACGCTCTGCCCCGACCTTCGACACCGGATGCCGGGACGCGGTGCATGGTTGCACCCGACCCCCGGCTGTTTCGAGCTGGCAGTGCGCCGCAAGGCGTTCGGACGTGCCCTGCGCCTGCAGGTGGCGGTCGACGTGAGCGCGGTGGCACGACACCTCGGGCTCCAGCACGAGTAGCAGGCACCGGTGCAGCCTCCAGACGGGGTTGCACCAGATCAGTCAGAGATCAGTCAACGAACCACAAGGCGGGTTGAAACGCTATGAGCACCCGATGAGTACTCAGCGATGAGCAAGCCCCAGCAATAACCCACGGTTCGGCCACTTCCTGTTCAGGCCGGACCAGGAACAGGAGAGATGTGGCTAAGGTCCGGGTCTACGAGCTCGCCAAAGAGCTCGGAGTCGAGAGCAAGACACTGCTCGCGCACTTGAAGAGCCAGGGAGAGTTCGTCCGGTCGGCATCGTCGACCATCGAACCCCCCGTCGTCCGCAAGATCATCGAGACCTTCCCTCGGGAAGGCTCTTCCGGCGGCGACAAGAAGCCGGCGGCCCCGAAGGCCGCCCCCACCGGCGCGGTTCCCAGCGCGCCCCAGCAGGC
>NZ_JBFULD010000602.1:0-833 GCF_056400505.1 Terrabacter sp. P5_B1 | reverse complement strand
CTCGCCGCCCACGCCGGCGTCCGCCGCCGTCGTGCACACCGTCGTCGACGCGCTCGCGGACGCGGGCTGCGAGGTCACCGTCGGCTCCGTGCTGGCGACCCGGGAGCGCGATCGGGGACATCGATCGGTGGGTGCCCTCGCGCACGCCGCCGGCCTGACGGGACACACGGACCGTGGGCGGCCGTATGCCGTCGTCGACCTCGCCGACGACCTCGTGGCCGCGCCGGTCCCCCCGTCGAGCGCCCTCGCCGAGCAGGTGGTGTCACGCTCGTGGTCGGGCGGGGACACGCGCGTCGTCATCGGGCGCGCGGTCACGGACCTCGTCGATGCGTATGCCGGGTGCCTCGACACGCTCCTGCGTGTCCTCCCCGAGGTGGCCGGCTGCGAGCCGGCCGACGTCGCCGTCGACGTGCTCAGGCACCTCGCCCCGCACCTGGCCGTCGTCGACGCGACCGCGACGAGCGGCGGTGCGGACGGCAACCGCCTCCTCGATGCGCGCCAGACGGACACCGTCGTCGTGGCGACGGACCCGCTGCTGGCCGATGCGACCCTCGCGGCCCTGCTCGGCGTCGACCGGTCGTCGTCGCGCCTCGTGGAGCGGGCCATCGACGTGCTCGGGCCCCCGCAGGGGCCGGTCGAGGGTGACCTCCAGCCGTTCGCCGCCGTCGAACGGGCACACCCCCTCGCCACCCGGGCGGCTCGTCGTGCGACCCGGGACCCTCGTCTCGCGCGCGTCGTGAGCGCCGCGACCGGCGGCCCCGACGCCGGGTCCGCCCCGGCCGACGCGGTTCTCGCCGGCCTGCGACCGATCGTCACCGAGGCGGTGCGGGCGG
>NZ_JBFULD010000601.1:0-840 GCF_056400505.1 Terrabacter sp. P5_B1 | reverse complement strand
GGACGACGCCGACGTGGAAGTACGGCGCGCGGGGCTCGGCGAGCAGGTCGTCGCCGTCGTCCCACCACGCGACGAGCCCGAGATGGTGCACCGGCGCGAACGCGGCGGCCCGTGTGCCGATGACGATCCTGGCGTGCCCCCGGAGCACCTTGAGCCACGCGGTGTAGCGGGCCTGGGGCCCCTGGTCGGCGGTGAGCCGCACGTGCCGTCCCTTGCCGAGCAGGGCCGTGAGCGCCGCGTCGAGGCGGTCGACGTCGCGGTGGTCCGGGACGACGACGAGCGCGCCGCGGCCGGCCGCCAGGGCTGTMGCGGCAGCGACGGCCAGGGCCGCGGGCCAGTCGGCGTCACCTGTTCGCCCCGGGAGCGCGGCCCACGCCGCCGCAGGCGCCTCCCCCGAGGCGACGCGACGCAGCCACGCCGGACCTGCGGGATAGGTCGCCCACGGGCCCGGTCCGGGCGCCGTGACGTCCTCCCGGGGCGGGGCCTCCATCGCCAGGGTGCGCTCGGCCGTGGCGTGGCGCTTCGGGACGGCCAGGCGCAACACGTCGCTCAGCGTGCCGGCATACCGGTCGGCGACGGCCCGGCACAGCGACAGCACCTCGGGGATCAGCACCGRCTCGGGGCTGACGACGCGGCGCAACGGCGTCAGCCGGCCGTCGTGCTGGGGCTGCTCGCGGCGCTCGACGACGAAACCGTCGAGCTCGCGTCCCGAGAAGCGCACCCGCACCCGGGCACCCGGGACGGCACCGGCGTCGAGGTCGTCGGGGACGGCGTACTCGAAGACGCGGTCGAGGTGGGCGAGCGGGGTCTCCACGACGACGGCAGCGACCGGCCCTGAGG
>NZ_JBFULD010000600.1:0-844 GCF_056400505.1 Terrabacter sp. P5_B1 | reverse complement strand
CGACGAGCGTCGAGGACGCCGACCGCATCCTCGAGGCCGCGTACCGCACGGGCACGCGCCTCTACGTCGGGCACAACATGCGTCACATGCCGGTGGTCCGGGCGATGCGCGAGGTCATCGAGGCGGGCACGATCGGCGAGGTCAAGGCGGTCTGGTGCCGCCACTTCGTCTCGGCGGGCGGCGACTACTACTTCAAGGACTGGCACGCCGACCGGCGCAACACGACTGGTCTCCTGCTGCAGAAGGGCGCCCACGACATCGACGTCATCCACTGGCTTGCGGGCGCCTACACGCGCCGGGTCAGCGCGGTCGGGGCGCTGGCGGTCTACGGCGACATCACCGACCACCGCGACAACTCCGACCGGCGGATGGCCGACTGGTACTCCCTTGACAACTGGCCGCCCACCGAGCAGCGCGAGCTCCATCCGGTCGTCGACGTCGAGGACATCTCGATGGCCAACCTCGTGCTCGAGGGGGGTGTGCTGGCGAGCTACCAGCAGTGCCACTTCACGCCGGACTACTGGCGCAGCTACGCGGTCATCGGGACCAAGGGGCGCCTCGAGAACTTCGGCGACGGCCCCGGCGCGCTCGTCAAGGTGTGGACCCGTCGCACCGACACCTATCGCGACGACGCCGACGAGGTCATCGAGATCCCGGCCGCCGACACGGCGGGCCACGGTGGCGCCGACCCGCTGCTCATGGCCGAGTTCGTCCGCTTCGCCCGCGACGGCGGTCCGACGATGACCTCGCCCGTCGCGGCCCGTGAGGCCGTGGCTGCCGGCGCCTGCGCGACGACGTCGCTGCGCACCGGCGGCTGCGCGGTCGATGTGCCGGCCCTCGACCC
>NZ_JBFULD010000599.1:0-857 GCF_056400505.1 Terrabacter sp. P5_B1 | reverse complement strand
GGCTTGCGGGCCGCGAGCTTGCGCTGCGCGGGCCGGGTCGACCGGGCTGCGGGCGGGCGCGACGTGGCACCGCCCGAGGACCCCTTGGCGCGTGTGGCCGCGGTGGTGCTCGAGCGCTGGCTGCTGGACGGACGTGACGCCATGGTGGCACCGTACGTCAACGCACTGCTGAACTCACGCGTCACACGCGCAACACGGGTGGCCGGTCTGTGGTTCGACGAGAAATTGCCGTATGCCGGGTGCGTGCCTCACGTGGGCCGCCCGCCGGCCGCGTCTCGGCCGCCGTCTCAGATCTCGACATCCCGGTACCGACTGTTGGACAGACGTCCGACGCGGCCCCTATCGTCCTTGCCAGGTCATGAGTGCCAGTGACAAGCCCCGGCTCGCTGGCCAGCAACCCTCCTCCGCGGTGGGGTGCTCCGGGTGACGACCAGGCCAACCTCGGTCCGAATGCGTGATCGAGGTCGGCAAGCGCGGACCCGCATTGGGTGGGTCCCATGACCCAGGAGCACTGGCATGTCGGTCCTTTCCTCGACCCGTCCCTCGTCCCACCCCTCGTCCCACGCTGCCGCGTCTCCCGTCGTAGCCTCGTCCTGTGGCGGCACGCCCGCACCGGTCGTGCGCAGCCGTGCGCTGCACGTCGTGCCCGAGGCGCGCACTCTGCCGAACGTCGTCGGCGCGGGGCTGCGCGTGCCGACGCTCCACGGCGACGCGGCATACGCCAACCTCGACCACGCCGCGTCGACGCCCGCGCTCGAGACGGTCAAGGCGGCGGTCGATCGCGCGCTCGAGACGTACTCCTCCGTGCACCGGGGCGCGGGCTTCGCCTCCCGGCTGACGAGCGCGTGGTACGAGCA
>NZ_JBFULD010000598.1:0-858 GCF_056400505.1 Terrabacter sp. P5_B1 | reverse complement strand
GCGCAGGGCGCTGACGCGCTCCCCCACCGACCCGGACTGGGGCGGGCGCAGCTCGTCGGGGACGGCCGGCGCCTGGGTGGCCGCGTCCCAGGTGCGGGCCGACTCGGCCGCCAGCTCGACGGGCAGCAGCGAGACCCAGCCGGGAGCGTCGGCCGTGGCGGTGGCGGTGGTCGTGGTGACCGTGCTGTCGGGCGGGGTCATCGGGACTCCTCGGACAGGTGCGAGAGGACGGACGGGTCGGCGTCGCCGCCGCGCACGACGACGGAGCGGTATGCCGGCGAGTCCGTGAGCAGGTCGGCGTGCCGTCCCCGGGCGGTGGCCACCCCCGACTCGAGCAGGATGATCTCGTCGGCGTGGTGGAGCAGGAGCGGTGAGGCGGTCATGACGACCGTCGTGCGCCCGGCGCGGTGCTCGCCGAGGCGGGCGGCGATCCGGGCCTCGGTGTGGGCGTCGACGGCGGAGGTGGGCTCGACGAGGACGAGGACCTCCGGGTCGGCGGCGAGGGCGCGCATGAGCACGAGCCGCTGGCGCTGGCCACCGGAGAGGCCGCGGCCGCGCTCCTCGAGCTCGCCCTGCCAGCCGCCGGGCAGCGCGTCGAAGACGTCGTCGGCCGCCGCGGTGTAGAGGGCTCGCTCGGCCTGCTCGCGGCTCAGCCGGCCGAGCGGGTCGACGGCCGAGCGCAGCGTCCCGGCGAACACCTGAGGTGCGGTGTCGCTGACGAGGATGTGACGGCGTACGTCCTCGAGCTCGACGCGGGACAGGTCGACCCCGCCCACGGTGACACCCCATGGCCGGCGGGCGCGCTCCTCGTCGCGGCGGGCCTGCTCCTCGCGGGCGCGGGCGCGGGCGGACCGCTCC
>NZ_JBFULD010000597.1:0-875 GCF_056400505.1 Terrabacter sp. P5_B1 | reverse complement strand
GGTCACCCACCGTCGAGTGCCCACTTCCCGACGCGCCGTGACGTCGAGTGCTCAGGAACCGGGGGCGCGGGAGACGCCGACGTGACGGGCCACCTCGGCGAAGCCGGCCCGCTGGTAGAGCCCGATCGCCGGTCCACCGTCCTCGGCGACGATGACGAGCTGCCCCACCGCCGCGTCGGCGAGCGCCCACTCCCCCGCGGCTCGGACGAGCGCCCCCGCGAGACCACGTCGCCGGTGGCTCTCGAGCGTCACGACGTCCTGGTAGCGGGCCCGGTCGCCGAGCCGCACGATGCCGAGCCGCGCCACGAGGCGGTCACCGTCGAACGCCCCGAACCACCGGGCGCGTCCGGACTCGACGAGGCCGCGCTGGGCAGTGACCCGTCGGCGCTCGAACACGAGGCGGCTCTCGCGGTGCGTCTCCGGGGTGTCACGCGCGCCCACCATGGCCGACTGCTCCCAGTCGTCGTCGCCCTCGAGCGGGCGAGTTCGTATGCCGTCAGGCACATCCCCAGCCGCCGGCACCTCCGTCGTGGCGAGGTCGACGTCGCCCTCGACGTCCCAGCCCAACGCAGCCCAGGCCTCGGTGTCGCCGCCGGGCAGAGCGAAGCCGATCGCGCGGTGCTCCGCGTCCGGGAACTCCGCCTCGAAGCGCGCCACCCACCGGTCGACCTCGCTCGAGCGGGCCGGCGTCGGCACGAGGAGGAAGTTGCCCCACCAGAAGGTCGGGTTGGACTCGGTGCGCACGACGAGGTGGTCGCCGTGGTCGGTGACGGTCGAGCCCTGCAGCCGCAGCATGTCGAGGTCGGTGACGAGGCCGGGACTTTCGATGCGCATCCCCCGATCATGTCGCACTCCCGGGCGCCCCTCCCCCACCG
>NZ_JBFULD010000596.1:0-913 GCF_056400505.1 Terrabacter sp. P5_B1 | reverse complement strand
CACGCGCCAGCTCGTCGGCAGCGTCWGWTGTGTATACGAGACTGGAGCACGACMGCCGCCCAGGTGAGCAGCGCCGACGCGGTGGCGTCGGCGCCCCCGCGCTCACCGCGGGCGAGTGCGCCCGCGACGAGGGGGACGGCGACGGCGGCGAGCACTCCCCCGGCCGCGATCTCGAAGAGCACGTTGGGCACGGCGTTGACCGACTGGTAGACGCTGCCGACACAGGTGGCGCCGACGGAGTGCGAGAAGACGAACCATCGTCCGAAGCCGACGATCCGAGCGGCGAGCGTGATCACGGCGATGGTGCCTGCCGTCGCCAGGAGCCCCCGATGGGAGCGCTGGTCGCCGGGCGCCGTCTCAGGGCCGCTCATCGGCGCTCACGGCCCCACTCGTCGGCCCGTCGCAGCACCGGGTTGGCCTCGATGACCTGCGTGAAGCTGACCCGTTCGGATGCGAGGGTCAGCGCGGCGAGGCCCACGAGGGCGACCGCCCGGCCGGCGAGGCCGGTGCGCTCGACCAGGGCGAGCCCCAGGAGGGCGCCGGCCGCGTTGGCCCCGGTGTCACCGAGCATCGACGACGCTCGCAGGTCGTCGCGCACGACACCGAGCGAGGAACCGACGGCGGTTGCCGCGGCCACGCCACCGACGAGCGGGAGTCCAGTGGCGACGGTGACCTTGAGGGCGCGTCCGGGCCGCAGGTCGAAGAGGTTGACCGCGTTGGCCGCGCCCGCCACGACGGCGCCGCCGACCAGGGACGACAGCAGGCCCGTCGACCCCGGTCGTCCGGGTCCGCCCGGCCGTCCGGGTCCGCGGGAGTCGACGAGCGCCGCGCCGAGGAGTCCGGTCAGGCCGAGCCCCACGATCTTCACGGCTCCCGTCGTGACCTCTCCTCTCGCGAGCGCGCGCAGGTGGCC
>NZ_JBFULD010000595.1:0-919 GCF_056400505.1 Terrabacter sp. P5_B1 | reverse complement strand
CCCGACGATGGCGTCGATCCGGCCGGTGCGGTGCCGCCGTCGCTCGAGGACGGTGTGGCACCCCCCTGGGCCCACGGTGACAGCAACGGCGTCGGTGTCGGTGTCGGCGCGACGGGCCGGTCGCCGGCCATGGCTGCCGATCCGGTGCCGAGCAGGACCGCGGCCGCGGCGAGGGAGGCCGCCGCGGCGCGCGTCCTGATCACCGGCGGGAACCGGTGTGCGTGGCGACCGCGCGGTCCTGGGGCGCAGGATCGTCCGCCTCGCGAGCCCGAGGCATACGTCCTCGCGGCAGTGCCGTTCGTGCGTGCCGTCTCCGCCGCAGCAGGACGGCTCCCAGCGCGGCGACGACGGCGAGCACGACCGAGGTCCACGCGAGCAGGTCGGACACCGGGGCCCGGGAGACGACTGTCGCGGGGTCGGAGCTGCTCTGGCCCACGACCCAGCGCACGGTGCTGTGGACGTCGTCGACGCCCCGTCGGTGCACGACGACGTCGAGGTCGACCGGTCCGCTCGACGGGAGGACGAGCGGCGCCGACCATCGGGACGGCGTCACCGCGGTCGCCGCCACGGTGGTCGCGCCGGACGTCGTCGCTCTGGCGTCGCCCGACCGGACGCCACGGACCGTCAGGGACACACCGGTGACGGGACCGGGAGCGGGACGCCGCGTGTCGAGGACGTCGATGAGCGCCACACTCGCCCCCGGACGGTTCGGCCGCAGGGCCAGAGTCTGCTGCAGGTCGGCGACCGGGCGGTCGTCGATGACGCTCGGCGCCTCCTCGGTGACGAGGCGCGGCGACACGGCGGGCTGCCCGGTGGCCAGGAGCCCGGCCAGGGCGACGACGACGAGCAGGCCGACGGCCTCCAGGCCCACGAGCGGCCGCCGGGCACCCCGCTCCTGCACCCGCCGAGTGTGCAGGAG
>NZ_JBFULD010000594.1:0-931 GCF_056400505.1 Terrabacter sp. P5_B1 | reverse complement strand
ATCTTGGCCGTGTCGCCCCTGACGGTGATCGTCGTGGCCGCCCCCACGCCGGCCGCGGTGGCCGTGACGGACACACCGGGCACGACGTCGGTGAACGTGCTGGTCGCCGAGGTGATGACCTGCTCGGCCGCCGTGCCGGCATACAGCCGGGCCGTGGCGTCCTGGGCGGGCGAGACGACGGCCGCCCCCGTGGCGCCCATGAGGTCCGTGGCGGTGCTGGCCGCCACCTGCGCGGCCGTCCCCTCGTAGGCCCCGAAGGACCCCGTCGCCCCGGAGCGGGTCGACGTCAGCTGCAGACGGTAGAGCGGCGCGCCGGTGGCATCCGTGCCGGCCGCCACCTTGAGCGCACGCGCCGGACCGCCGGAGGCGTTGACGGCGGACACGAGGTCGTCGAGGGAGGTGCTCGCGGGGGTGATCTCGGTGGTGGCGCCGGCACCGTCGACCAGCGTCAGGGTGGCGGGCGCTCCGGTGCCGTCGGTCGGCCACGCACCGAGCGGGGCCGTGACGTCGACCCGGGTCCGGGCCAGCTGCGTGACGGTGAGGTCGAAGGTGCCGACGGTCGCGGAGGTGCCGGCCGAGGCGGTGACGCCCGTGGTGCTCGAGGTGGCGGCGAGCGGGTTGAGCGCTCCGGACGCGGCCAGCTTCCCGGCGAGCGTGCTCAGGGCAGCCGCCTTGGTGTTGAGCGTCCGAAGCACGGTCATCAGGCTCTGCTGGTCGGACTGCGCCTGCTTCAGCTGCTGCTGCGGCAGCGCCTCGACGGCCATGAGGGAGCTGACGATCGAGGTGATGTCGAGGCCGCTGCCCAGGCCGTTGACCGAGACTCCCACGAGGTGCTCCTTGGTCGGGTGCGGGTGGCCGATCGGGACGGCGCGACCTGCTGGGGGCTGTCAGTGGAGGTGATGCCGTCGGCGGCCGGGGTCGGGTCCCCGGC
>NZ_JBFULD010000593.1:0-938 GCF_056400505.1 Terrabacter sp. P5_B1 | reverse complement strand
CGGGCAAGGTCGACCGGGCCGCCCTGCCGTGGCCACTGGCGGACACGGACGACGACGAGCCGAGCGAGCTGTCCGGCACGGCAGCCTGGCTCGCCGACCACTGGACGGCGGTGCTCGGCACGACCGTGCGGTCCGCCGAGGCCGACTTCTTCGACCACGGCGGTGGCAGCCTGTCGTCCGCCCGCCTCGTCTCGCTGCTGCGCGAGCGCTACCCCACCGTCACCGTCGCCGACGTGCACGCCCGCCCTCGCCTCGGCGCCCAGGCCGACCTCCTCGACACGATGGACGCCGCGGACGGGTCGAGGGTCGACCGCACCGTGCGGCGCATCCCCCGCCGGACCCAGCTCGTGCAGACGGTCGTGTCGGTCGTCCTCCTCTCGGTCAAGGGTCTGCAGTGGCTCGTGGCGCTGGCCACCCTGACCGAGCTGCTTCGGCTCTCCGGGCTCGCGGAGTGGTCCGTGCCCGTGTCGTGGTGGTTCCTCGCTGTCGGGTGGGTCGCGTTCATCAGCCCGTTCGGGCGGATGGGCTTGTCCGCCTTGGCCGCTCGCCTGCTGCTCGCCGGTGTGCGCGCGGGCAGCTACCCGCGCGGGGGGAGCGTGCAGCTGCGGCTGTGGGCCGCCGAGCGATTCGCCGACGCGATGGGTGCCATCACCATGGCCGGCGCTCCATGGATCATCTACTACGCCCGGATGCTCGGCGCCTCGATCGGTCCCGGCGTCGACCTCCACTCCGTGCCGCCGATCACGGGCCTGCTGACCATCGGTGCGGGGGCCAGCATCGAGCCCGAGGTCGACCTCTCCGGCTACTGGATCGACGGCGACGTGGTGCACGTCGGCCCGGTCCACATCGGGCGCGAGGCCGTCGTCGGCGCGCGCAGCACCATCGGGCCCGACGTCCACATCGGCCGCGGGGTCGTCGGCCGGCCTCGACGACGACCC
>NZ_JBFULD010000592.1:0-944 GCF_056400505.1 Terrabacter sp. P5_B1 | reverse complement strand
GTCACCGCTCAGGACGTCGAAGGTGATGTCCCCGCCCGAGGCGTGGATGTGCTCGATCTCCTCGAGGAGGGTCCGGCGCTCCTCGGCGGTCCGGTAGGCGGCCGTGAACGACTTCGCCTCGTAGGTCTCGGCGTCGACGCCACCCGCCTTCAGCAGGTCGAAGCTCTGCAGCGACAGGTCGTTGACGGGCACGAGTGCGCCCATCGCCTTCTTCCAGGCCGTCATCGTGCTGTGGCGGGTGAAGCCGGTGACGAAGCGGAGGAAGTCCGGTCGGGCGCTGGGCGGCACGTAGACGGGCGAGCTCGGGCTGAGCACGGCACGCAGGCCGTACTTGAGCACGGCGGGCTCGGGCAGGGGGGTCGCGATGCCGGGCGTCAGCCAGCCGGCGTTGCCCCACGAGGCACCGGCGGCGACGCCGTCGCGGTCGATGACGGTCACCTCGACGCCACGCTCCTGGAGGAACCAGGCGGTCGCCAGACCGACCATGCCGGCGCCGACGACGGCGACGCGCTCGGGGACGGGGGTACCGGCGGGGGTCACGGCGGGCATGAGATCGACTCCTGTGTCAGGTCTGGTGAGTGCCTTGCCTCCATGGTGGGGCCGTTCCGACGTGAGGCTCTCGTGCTGCCATACCAGGGGTTCCGCGCCTGATTGTGCTGGCAGGACAACGTGCGAGACAGTGGTCGTATGCCGTCAGCTCCGTCGCGCTCGACCCGTCGGTCGGCGACCCGCACGTCGTCGACGACTCCGGTGGGCCTGCCGATCGCGCAGCTCGTCGGCGCCCTCGGTGGGGGCCTGCTCACCGTGGTCGTCGACGCGGGCGGCCCGGCCGTCGACGACGTGACGCTCGCCGAGCCGGGGTCGGGGGTCTTCGGCCAGGAGGGTGACCTGCTGCTCGGCGTCGGCATCGAACGTCCCGCCGAGGCGGCCGCCCTGCTCGAGGG
>NZ_JBFULD010000591.1:0-948 GCF_056400505.1 Terrabacter sp. P5_B1 | reverse complement strand
CCGACCCGCAGGAGGCCACGGCGGCCTACCTCGGGGAGGTCGTGGACGAGGTCGCTGCGGACTTCCCCGACGTCGTCGTCGAGCAGCACGTGGTCTCGGGCCATGCCGCCGAGGAGCTGATCCGCCTGTCCGCCCAGGCTGAGGAGGTCGTGCTCGGCGCGACGGGCAGCGGCGGCTTCGCCGGGATGACCCTCGGCTCGGTCAGCCGGGCCGTCCTCGAGCACGCGCTCAGCACGGTCGTCGTCGCCCGCTGACGCGTTTCACGCGGACGCGGCGCCGCTCGTCTGCCAGCTGCCGTCGGCCGACCGGCGCACGAGTCCCTGCGCGGCGAACGCCTCCAGCCATCCCTCCATGGGCCACCAGCCCCAGCGCTCGGCGAACCGGTTGGCGTTGGTGACGACGTCGTGCACGTGCTGCACGGGAGGAGAGGAGGTGGGGTGGTGCTGGTGGTGGGCCAGCGCGCCTCCCACCCACAGGAGCCGTCCGTCGGCCGCGTCGAGCCTCTGCCCGAAGTCGGTGTCCTCGCCGCCGTAGCCGACATACCCCTCGTCGAAGCCCCCGACGGCGCGCCACGAGGACACGGTGAGGGCGAAGGACAGGGACCAGAAGAGACGCAGGTCCTGCGCCGGGCGGACCTCGTCGGCGGCCAGGACGGGACGAGCCGGGTGAGGTGGCGCGAGCCCGCTCAGGGCCGCCAGCCCGAGGTCGCGGTAGTCGCGACCCGCAGGTGTGGGGGGCAGGTAGGCCACCTCGCCGGCGAGGACCACCGGGCCGCCGACGACGTCGGGTTGCGGCACGTCCGGAGTGCGGCGCCCCACGGAATCGAGCACACCGGCATACCGCTCGAGCAGGCCTGCGGAAGGGATGCAGTCGACGTCGAGCAGCACGACCCGGTCGGCTCCGGTCGCAGCGGCCACGTCCACGCCGAGGTTGCGGGCGGCGGCCAGG
>NZ_JBFULD010000590.1:0-965 GCF_056400505.1 Terrabacter sp. P5_B1 | reverse complement strand
GCGTTGCTGGTGAAGACTTGCCGGTAGGCCCACTCGGTGGCCAGGGTTCGGTTGAACCGTTCCACCTTGCCGTTCTGCCACGGGCAGTGCGGCTTGATGAACTTGTGCGTGGCCCCGAGCACGGTCATCGCGTTCTTGACGTCGGTGCTGCGGCGGTAGCTGAAGTGGTTGTCGGTGATGACTCGTTCGATCTGGGTGATGCCGTGGCCGGCGAAGTGTTCCGCGGCGCGCAGGATGAACGCGGCGCAGGTGGCGCCCTTCTCATCGGGCAGGATCTCGCTGTAGGCCAGGCGGGAGTGGTCATCGACCATCGAGTGCACGTAGTCGTAGCCGATCCCGCGTCCCCGGACCTCTTCGCTGCGGCCGTGGGCACGCCACCCSCCGCCGTCGGGGATGCGTCCGATCTTCTTGACGTCGACGTGGACCAGTTCGCCGGGGCGATCGCGTTCGTAGCGGACGGCGGTGGTCTTGCTGGAGCGGATCACCTCGCCGGTCAGTGGGYCCAGGTTCCGCAGGTACGGCGCGTGGTGGCGGCGGAGGACCCGGCTGACGGTGCGTGCTGGCAGGCCCAGCTCGGGTCCGAGCCAGTCCTGCCCGCGCCGGTGCGTGTCCCGGGCCGCGATGACCTGGGCCTCCACCGCTGCGGGCGTGCGGTGGGGGCTCGAGTGGGGTCGCGAGGACCGGTCGGCCAGCCCGGCCTCGCCCTCGGCGTCGTAGCGTGCGACCCAGCGGTGCGCGCACTGCCGCGAGATGCCCATGGCCTTCGCGGCATGAGCCACCGCCCAGCCCTGGCGGCGGACCCGATCCACCAGCAGACGACGGCCATGGACGTTGAGACGGGCGTTAGCGTGGGACACGAGAACCTCCGGGCGGTGCGGGACGTAGACACTCCTCACCTCACCCGGAGGTTCTCCTCATCGTCAACGCCTACCTGTCACCAACGTCCAGGCCGAGTACAGAGTACA
>NZ_JBFULD010000589.1:0-992 GCF_056400505.1 Terrabacter sp. P5_B1 | reverse complement strand
GACCGACGACGTGGACCCAGGGGCGCTCCGCGAGGCCGCGCTGCAACTGGCCGACGAGAGACGCCTCGTGGGCGTGAATGCGCTCGATGCCGATCGCCTCGATCCAGCGCACACCCGCGGCGAGGCCCACGGCCTGCGCCGCGTTGGGGACGCCGGCCTCGAACTTCTGCGGCGCCGGCGCGTAGGTCGAGCGCTCCATCGTCACCAGCTCGATCATCGAGCCGCCCGTGAGGAAGGGCGGCATGGCCTCGAGCAGCTCACCGCGGCCCCAGAGGACACCGACGCCCATGGGGCCGTACATCTTGTGGCCGCTGAAGGCGATGAAGTCGGCGCCGAGCGTCTCGACGTCGACCGCGAGGTGCGGCACGGACTGGCACGCGTCGACGACGACGAGCGCCCCGACGGCGTGCGCCCGCGCCGCGAGCTCGGTGACGGGGTTGACCGTGCCGAGCACGTTGGAGACGTGCGTGAAGGCGAAGACCTTGGTGCGCTCGGTGAGCAGGTCGTCGAGACCGCTCAGGTCGAGTGCGCCGTCGGGACCGACCGGCACCCACCGGAGGGTCGCGCCCGTGCGTCGGGCGAGCTCCTGCCACGGCACGAGGTTGGCGTGGTGCTCCATCTCGGTCACGAGGATCTCGTCACCGGGCGCGAGCACGAACCGCTCGTCCTTGGGGTCGCCGGTCGGTGCCGCGTTGGAGAAGGCGTACGCGACGAGGTTGAGCGCCTCGGTGGCGTTCTTGGTGAAGACGACCTCGTCGGCGGGAGCCCCGACGAACGACGCGATGGTCGCGCGGGCGGCCTCGAAGTCGTCGGTCGCCTCCTCGGCGAGCTGGTGCGCGCCGCGGTGGACCGCAGCGTTGTGCTGCTCGTAGAACGCGCGCTCGGCGTCGAGGACCGGCGTCGGCTTGTGCGACGTCGCCCCCGAGTCGAGGTAGACGAGCGGCCTGCCGCCGCGCACCGTGCGCGCCAGGATGGGGAAGTCGCCGCGGATC
>NZ_JBFULD010000588.1:0-1013 GCF_056400505.1 Terrabacter sp. P5_B1 | reverse complement strand
AGGAGCGGTGCTCGTCACGCGGGGCGCGCCACTCGCGCCCACCGACGTGGGAGGAGCCCGACGAGGCCGGGCGGGAGGACTTGGGGCCGGAGAAGGAACCGGCGGACTTCTGTCCACCCTGCCCGCGGTGCGGTTTCTTGGTCGCGGCGGACTTCTTCTCGGCAGACCAGCGGGCCTTCTTGGGCGCGCCGGAGGAGGTGTGCTTGGGCATTGCGTATTCAACTCTCTTGACTCGATGCAGACTTCGCCTCGAGCCGTGAGTCACACCACGACCATGCAGACGAGCCTCAGGCGCAGGAATGTCTGCGCCCATGTGTACCGGTGCCCGGCATCTGTGCCGTCCGGTGTTCGGATCCGCTCCGCGTCGGTGCCGGGCCGCGCCGTCTGCGCGATCTGCCGGTGGGGTGTCACCCCGTCGGACGAGCCTGCCCGCCCGGGCATCCCCGGCGCCATCTCTTCCGTCGTGATCCGAGGAGACCTCGGAGTCGGATGCCGCCCAGTCTACCAGCGGCGCTGCCGTGCCCTGACCACCAGCACGGCGGCCCCGAGCGCGACCCCGACGAGGTCGACGACGGCATCCCACACGTCGCCCGAGCGTCCCGGGAGCAGGAAGTGCTGGACGAGCTCGCTCACCGGGGCGTGGATCGCGAAGACCAGGACGGCGGTCCGCACGGACCCGAGGGCGCGCCCCACGGCATACGTGGGAACCGCGAAGACGAGGAGGTGGACGACCTTGTCGGTCCAGCTGACCGGGCCCTCGACGGTGACGACAGGCCAGTAGAGGACGAGCAGCTGGACGACGACGGCTGCGACGGCCAGACCGACCGCGACCCGTGAGCGGGCCGCGGAACGTCGCGAGAGGGTCGTCATGGCATCGCAGTCTAGGTAGGTTGCCACGAGAGCCCGAAACCCTTCCGCGGGCCGTGACGAGAGGAACCCCATGGGCAAGCGCACGGTCACCGTCATCGGCAGCGGCCGGGCCGCCGTGTCCCCCGACGTCGTCCGGCTCGACC
>NZ_JBFULD010000587.1:0-1045 GCF_056400505.1 Terrabacter sp. P5_B1 | reverse complement strand
CGTCGAGCCGCCGGCGAGGCCGGGCACGGTCGCGGCCGCCGACCCGAGGGCCGCGAGCCCGGCGACGGCATACGGCAGGCGGCGCAGGTGCGGGCTGACGAGGTCGGCGACGAGCACGAGCACGAGACCGGCGAGCGGCACGAGCGCAGGCAGCAGGATGGCGTAGTCGATGGCGAGGCCCGTCACGGCGTCGCCCCGAGTCCGGCCAGCAGACCGGTGGTCGCGGCGTGGGAGAGGCCGAGCAGCAGGTGCGGCAGCACGCCGAGCGCGACGATGACGACGACGAGGGTCATGGCCACCGCCCACCGGGTGCCACGGGCGTCGGCGACGGGCTCGGCCGCAGGGCCCTGCGCCGCGTCGCTGCCCTCACCGGCCCAGACGATGCGGGCGACCCGGAGGGCGTAGGCGGCCGCGAGAGCGAGGCCCGCGGCGCCGAGCACGACGCAGACGCGCAGGAGCGCGACCGGACGGCCGGGCGCGGGCGACCACGCGGCATACAACGCGAGGAACTCACCCCAGAAGCTGACGAGGCCCGGCAGCCCGAGGGCCGCGGCGAGCCCGACGACGAGCGCGAACCCGAAGCGGGGAGCTTTGTCGCGCAGGGCCGCTCGGGCCACGCGGAGGTCGGACGATCCCCACTGCTCCTTGAGGTCGCCGACGATGAAGAAGAGCAGGGCGGCGACGACACCGTGGGCGATGTTGCCGAAGAGCGCCGCCTGCAGTCCCGTCTCGCTGCCCGAGGCGATGGCGAGCGCGACGAAGCCCATGTGCGCCACCGAGCTGTAGGCGATGAGGCGCTTGAGGTCGCGCTCGACGAGGCAGGCCAGGCCTCCCCAGAGGATCCCCACGACGCCGAGGAGGGCGAGCACCGGGCTCAGGGCGGCGACACCGTCGGGCACCGTGGCGACGGAGAGCCGGACGATGCCGTAGGTGCCCATCTTGAGGAGCACGGCCGCGAGGAGCACCGAGCCGGCCGTCGGCGCGATGGTGTGCGCCGAGGGCAGCCACGTGTGCAGCGGCCACAGCGGCACCTTGATCCCGAGCC
>NZ_JBFULD010000586.1:0-1068 GCF_056400505.1 Terrabacter sp. P5_B1 | reverse complement strand
TGCGTCATCGGGGCCTGTCGTCGTCGGTGAGCGACGTCAGCGTCACCATGGGTGAGGCGMTCACCCACTCGTCGACGGTGTGGGGCTGTGCGGCATACCAGGGCTGGAGGCGCCATGCCTGCTCGGTGACACGTCGTCGCGTGACCGGATCCGTCACTTCGTGGGCCAGGACGTCGAGCTCGCTCGCCGGCGCACGCAGGTGCAGCACCGCCTGGGGATGCGCGCGCAAGTTGGCCAGCCAGCTCCTCCCACCGGGAGTGCCGGTCAGGACGATCTGCCCGTCGACGACGACGTACCAGATCTCGACCCTGCGGACTCTCCCGCTGCGACGCCCGAGGGTGCTCACCTCGCACGTGCCGGTCCGGGGCAATGCCTCGACGTCCATACCCGAAGGCTAGGGAAGGGTCCCAGCTGAACGCGACCCGGTTCGTAGGCGAGGACGCGCGTCCTACACCGTGGCCGGACGGCTACGACGCCGACCTTGCCCAGACTCCGCTGTTCGTACGACTGGGCACCGGTGCATCCGGGCRCCTCGTCCAGGCGATCACGAAGGACGCGCGCCACTGAGCACGGGCCCTCCGGGCGCAAGCCCGGAGGGCACCGGCGCATTCCCCGAAAGCAGGCCTCGCGGCCCGGGCACAGTCCTACCCTCGAATGGTCCACGATGACAGCCAAGGGGTTGACGAGGATGTTCACACGAAGGACGAGTGCCCTGCTCGCGGCGTCCGCAATGGTCCTGATCAGCGCGGGACCGGCGGGAGCGGACATCTTCACGCCAGGGTCCTCCGGAGCCGGGGACCCCTATTTCCCGCAAGCGGGGAACGGCGGATACGACGTCTCCCACTACTCGCTGAGGCTCGGCTACGAACCCTCTTCGAAGCAGCTCAAGGGTACGGCGGTCATCACGGCGACCGCGACGCAGAACCTCTCCCGATTCGACCTTGACCTCAGGGGCTTCACGATCTCCAAGGTGCAGGTGAACGGCTCCCCTGCAGCCTACGAACGTGCAGGCGACCAGGAACTCGTCATCACTCCCGGCAGCGGCCTTCGCGCCGGTCGATCGTTCAC
>NZ_JBFULD010000585.1:0-1072 GCF_056400505.1 Terrabacter sp. P5_B1 | reverse complement strand
CCCCAGGAGCGGGCCGACCTCGTCTTCTCGGAGGCCGCGGTGACGGCCGTGGTGGGGCCGCGTCGCCAGGTCACGGTGCCGGCGACCGTCCGGGCCTCGCGGCGCGCCGCCTCCCGATCGCCCCGGCGCGCCCTGCCGCAGGTGAGCGTGGGCGACGACGCGTGGGTCATCTTCACCTCCGGCTCGACCGGCGTGCCCAAGGGCGTCGCGGTCTCGCACCGGTCGGCCGCGGCGTTCGTCGACGCAGAGGCGCGGATGTTCTTGCAGGACAGTCCGATCGGACCGGGCGACCGGGTGCTGGCCGGATTGTCGGTGGCGTTCGACGCCTCATGCGAGGAGATGTGGCTGGCCTGGGGCCACGGCGCCTGTCTCGTGCCTGCGCCCCGCAGCCTCGTGCGCACCGGCATGGACCTCGGCCCCTGGCTCGTCGCGCAGGAGGTCACGGTCGTGTCGACGGTCCCGACCCTCGCCGCCCTGTGGCCGGCCGAGGCGCTCGAGCCGGTGCGGCTGCTGGTCTTCGGCGGCGAGGCGTGCCCGCCAGAGCTCGCCGAGCGGCTGGTCACCCCGGAGCGTGAGGTGTGGAACACCTACGGGCCGACCGAGGCGACGGTCGTCGCGTGCGGGGCACGCCTCGACGGGACGCCACCGATCCGCATCGGCCTGCCCCTCGACGGCTGGGACCTCGCCGTCGTCGGCTCGGACGACCACCCGGTCGCCGCCGGCGAGACGGGGCAGCTCATCATCGGTGGGGTCGGTCTCGCCCGGTACCTCGACCCCGTCAAGGACGCCGAGAAGTACGCCGCGATGCCGACGCTCGGCTGGGACCGCGCCTACCGCTCCGGCGACCTCGTCGTGAACGACCCCGAGGGGCTCGTCTTCGTCGGACGCGCCGACGAGCAGGTCAAGCTCGGCGGCCGCCGGATCGAGCTCGGCGAGATCGACGCGGCCCTCCAGTCCCTCCCCCACGTCTCGGGGGCAGCCGCCGCGGTCCGGACGACGAGCGCCGGCAGCCAGGTGCTCGTCGGCTACGTCGTCCCCGCCTCGGCAGGGACGTTCGACCGCAAGGAAGCGC
>NZ_JBFULD010000584.1:0-1076 GCF_056400505.1 Terrabacter sp. P5_B1 | reverse complement strand
GGCGGCCGACGAGCACACCGGCGCCGATGCCTGCGGTGCCAGCGCCACCTCCGGAGCGCGCGTGCACGCGGACAGCACGACGGCGGCGCCGATCAGCGCCGCCGTCGTGAGGGACGTGCGTCCGGTCAGGGGGCCGGCCTCAGACGTGGACGACCGTGCAGGTCAGCGTCCGCGTGATGCCGGGAACGTCCTGGAGCTTCGCGATGACGAGACGACCGAGGTCGTCGACGTTGGAGGCCTCGACGCGCGCGATGACGTCGTAGGGGCCGGTCACGTCCTCTGCGAGAGTCACGCCCGAGATGCCGGCGATCTGCTCCGCCACGCTCGCGGCCTTGCCGACTTCGGTCTGAATCAGGATGTAGGCCTGGACCACGTGTCACCTCACTGTGTGTCGATCGTTGGACGGTCGAGCACGGGCACGGTGCACGGCACGACCGGTCGGAACGGCAGGCCTCAGTGTGACTGCGACCGTGCCCTGACGCTACCTTGCCATGGGGCCCCACGTCCCCTGGAAACCGGGCCTCCGAGGACCGTCCATCGAAAGGGTGTGTGATCGCGTGCCGAACGTCGACCGGCTCCAGCGAGGGCCGATGATGACGGGCGGCACGCCGCTGCGCTCGCTGGACGAGGACGAGCTGCTCGCCCGCATCCTGCCCGCGTTCCCGGCGGGAGACGGCCTCCTCGTGCCGCCGGGGGACGACGCCGCCGTGCTCGTCACCTCGGAGCGCATCATCGCCACGACCGACACCGTGGTCCTCGGCCGCGACTGGCTCGACGCGTGGTCGTCAGGCGCCGACATCGGTCACAAGGTCGTGGCGCAGAACCTCGCCGACGTCGCGGCGATGGGCGGACGGCCGACCGGTGTCCTCGTCACCCTCGTCGCCGACCCCGAGCTCTCGCTCGAGTGGGCGCTCGACCACGTGCAGGGTCTCGCCGAGGCGTGCGCGGCAGCGGGGGTGGCGGTGCTCGGCGGCGACCTGTCGTCGGCGCCCCCCGGGGTCGTCATGGTCTCGATCACCGCTCTCGGCCGACTCGACGGCGACCCGGTGCTCCGCTCGGGCGCGCGGCCCGGCGAC
>NZ_JBFULD010000583.1:0-1089 GCF_056400505.1 Terrabacter sp. P5_B1 | reverse complement strand
CGTCGGGGCGGCGCGACACGAGGCCGTATGCCGCCTGCAGCCGTGCGTCGTCGGGGCCGGCCAGACGGTTCGGCTGGGCCAGCCTGTCGAGCACGACGAAGCGCAGCGTCGAGCCCCGGGACTTCTTGTCGCGGCGCATCGCGGTCAGCAGGTCGTCCCAGCGACCCGCGGCATACGTCGTCGGCAGCCCGAGCGACTCGAGGACCGATCGGTGGCGCGCCACGAGCGCATCGCCCTCGAGGCCGGCGAGGTGCCCGGTCAGTCGGGCGAGCTCGGCGACGTAGACCATCCCGACGCTGATCGCCTCACCGTGCCGCCACGTGTAGTGCTCGACCTGCTCGATGGCGTGGCCGAACGTGTGGCCGTAGTTGAGGATCTCGCGCAGCGAGCTCTCGCGCAGGTCGGCGGCGACGACCTCGGCCTTGACCCGGACGGCCCGCTCGATGAGCTCGCGCAGGTGCGGGTTCGCCGCGCTGCGCGCGACGGTCGAGTCGGCGGTCACCGCGGCCTCGACGAGGTCGAGGATGACCGGGTCGGCGATGAAGCCGCACTTGACCACCTCGGCGAGCCCGGCCACGAGGTCCGCCTCGGGCAGCGTCACGAGCACGTCGACGTCGCACAGCACCCCGGCCGGCGGATGGAAGGCCCCGACGAGGTTCTTGCCCTCGGCGGTGTTGATGCCGGTCTTGCCGCCGACGGCGGCGTCGACCATGCCGAGCAGGGTCGTCGGCACCTGGACGACGCGCACCCCGCGCAACCACGTCGCCGCGACGAAGCCGGCGAGGTCGGTGACGGTGCCACCACCGACCCCGAGGACGGCGTCGGTGCGGGTGAAGCCGGCCTGCCCCAGCCGGGACCAGAGCTCAGCGGCCACCGTCGCGGTCTTCGCCGCCTCGGCGTCGGGCACCTCGGCGACGTGGACGGCATACCCCAGATCGTTCAGGGCCGCGGTCACCCGCGACGCGAGCTCGGGCAGCGTCGGCGGGTGGACGACGAGGACGCGCTCGACGTCGGCGCCGAGGAGGTCACCGACGCGGTCCAGCACCCCCGACCCGATGACGACGTCGTAGTCGTCGCCGACGGGGATGG
>NZ_JBFULD010000582.1:0-1090 GCF_056400505.1 Terrabacter sp. P5_B1 | reverse complement strand
TGCAACGGGTGCCGGGGGCGGGGCAACGGCTGCGGGCGTCGCCCCCACGCCGGTTGCCGTTCGGGGTGCGACGGGGCCGGCCGTCGGGGTTGCGAGAGGGCGTGCGTCAGGCCCCTGCGCCGCCAGCGCCCAGCCTGCTGCGGCCAGCAGCAGAGCCGCGACGACGGCCGAGATGACGAGTCGCCGGGGCCAGCGCCGGCGTGGGGGCTGGATGACGCGGGGGTCGCGGCCGGCGTCTGCGCGAAGTCGGTGGGTCAGTGCGGAGGCCTCGTCGGCGCCGACCACGACCTCCACCGGTTCGGGCCGGACCGCGTCGTAGAAGAGCCGGGCGAGCTCGGCAGCCCCGGGCCGGAGCCCGGGCTCGGGATCGATGGCCGCCGCCACGACGTCGGCGAGGCCGGCTCCGACATGGCTGACGACCGTCTCGTGGTCGAGGCGGATCATGGTGTCGGGCGCGCCGTTGCCGGTCAGGCAGAACCACGCGACAGCACCCAGGGCGTAGACGTCGGCGGCCTCGTCCGGCTCGGACCCGAGCCGGACCTCTGGGGCGATGAACCCCGGCGTGCCGTGCACGGCGCCGGGGTCACGCCCGGCCACGCGCGCGGCCCCGAGGTCGAGCAGCACCGGGCGCCCGTCGGGGGTCACCGTGATGTTGGCGGGCGAGATGTCGGCGTGCAGGCCTCCCGCCGCGTGCAGGTGGGCGACGGCCTCGCACACGGGGGTGAGCACGGTGACGACCTCACCCGGCCGCAGGTGACCGCGGGTGCGCACCATGCCGGCGAGCTGTGCTCCACGGACGAGATCGAACACGAGCGCCTCACGGCCGTCGGCGAGCGGCACCACCGACCGCAAGGGCACCAGGTGGTCGTGCTGCACGGCGAGCAGGACCTGCTGCTCGGCCATCGCCTGCAGCCGGTCGACCTCGTCGCGGCCGCGGTGGGGCACCTTGATCGCCACGCGCCGCCCGGACGCGTCGGTGCCCGACCACACGACGGCCGACGAACCGGTGCCAATCACGGCCTCGACACGGTGCCCGGGGACCTCCGGCCGCGCCGGAGACTGCGAGGCCCGCGGTGGCTCTTCGTCGGTC
>NZ_JBFULD010000581.1:0-1100 GCF_056400505.1 Terrabacter sp. P5_B1 | reverse complement strand
GTGTCGCCCTCGCGCACCCGATGCGCGACCTCGCGCCCGACAAGGAGGCAGGCCTTCGGATGCCGGTGCAGGGGAAGGGTGGCCGCGCGAGGGTGTTCACGGCGGCATACGGTGAGGGCATGCTGATCGCCTTCTCCGTCGCACCCACCGTCGCCGCCGACGACACCGGATCGGTGTCCGACGCCGTCGCCCGAGCCATCCGCGTCGTGCGCGACTCCGGCCTGCCGCACCGCACCGACGCGATGTTCACGACGATCGAGGGCGAGTGGGACGAGTGCATGGCCATCGTCAAGCAGTGCTGCGACGTGCTCGCGCAGACCTCGCCCCGAGTCGGGCTCGTGCTCAAGGCGGACATCCGCCCCGGCTGGACGGGCGAGCTCGACGGCAAGCTCGAACGGCTCGAGGACGCCCTGGGTGCTCAGCAGGATGACTGACGGCGGCTGGCGCCTCAGGCCGCTGCGCCCCGAGGACTGCGACGAGCTGGGGCGCGTGCACATGGCGATCCGGCGCGACGCCTACGCCGGGTTGATGCCCGCCGACCACCTGGCTGGACTCAGTGACCAACGGTGTACGACATCTCTCGATCAACAGGACAGGTCGCGCACCGCGGCCGGAGTGACCCGTCTGGCACGGATTCGCTGCTGGGTGTGTCCCGACTGCCCGAAATGCCCTCGACCAGGCCGCTCGCCGATTGGGAACCCGTAGCCACCGTGCGTATCGTGGGTCGCGGTCGGGGGTGCTCGACCTGTCCCCTGTGTCACTGAAAGGCTTTTCCATGCCCCGCGCCGCGATCCGTCGACGTGCTCTTGCCGCCGCGCTCGCCAGTGCCGCCATGCTCTCCGCCTGCACCAGCAGCTCCGGCGACGCCAGCGTCCCGAAGACCCCTGCCGTCGCCCCGGACACCGCCCAGACCACGGCCGCCACGGCCGTGGGTACGGCGGCGACGTCCTCCCTCGACGCCACCGCGGCCGGTGCCGCTGCCAGGGAGAAGGCCTTCGTCGGGGCGGCGCTCCAGTCGGCCAACGCCTACGCCAAGACGCTGTCGGGTCGCACGGCCGCCGAGAAGGCTGCCGCAGAGCTCTCGACCACGGGCGTCAAGG
>NZ_JBFULD010000580.1:0-1106 GCF_056400505.1 Terrabacter sp. P5_B1 | reverse complement strand
GGAGCGGGCGTCGCCGACCACGACGGCCACGGACACGGCATACGCCGGGATCTCGTAGAGGTAGTTGACGGTGCCGTCGATCGGGTCGAGCACCCACGTCAGGCCGGACGTCCCGATGACGTCGGCCCCCTCCTCCCCGAGGATGCCGTCGTCGGGGCGGGCCTGCTGGATGAGGCGGTGCAGCAGCTCCTCCGAGCGCCGGTCCATGACGGYCACGACGTCGGTCTCGCTCGACTTCGTCGCGGCCACCCCCATGCGCTCCGGCCGCTCGTCGCGGATGAAGCGTGACGCCTCGGTGGCGACGTCGATGCAGAGCCTCTCCAGCTCCTCGACGCTGACGCCCTCGGGCAGTGCAGGCGTGGTTGGGGTCGTCATCGCCGGCCTCAGTCCCTGCCGCACAGGGCGGGTCGGGCCTGGCGCAGGTTGGGGCAGCAGCCGGGCGCACACACCGAGGGCATCCGACCCTCGAACTGCGGGACGTCCTCGCCGCGCGCCTCCGCGGCACGCTCGAGCAGGGCGTCGACGAGGTCGCGCACGAACGCGGCGACGGTGCCGACGGTCGGGACGCGGACGTGGGTCAGACCCAGCTCGTCGGCCGTCGCCTGCGCCTCGGTGTCGAGGTCGTAGACGACCTCCATGTGGTCGCTGACGAACCCGATGGGCGCCGTGACGACGGTGCGGACCCCGGTGGCCGCGAGCTCGCGCATGCGCTCGTTGACGTCGGGCTCGAGCCACGGCTGGGTCGGCGGCCCCGAGCGCGAGCAGAAGACGAGCTCGCCCGTCAGGTCGCGCCCGAGCACGCGGTTCGCCTCCTCCGTCAGCCGGGAGGCCAGCGCGAGGTGCTGTCGCTGGTAGAGGTTGCCCTCACCATCACCCGGTCCCGACGTGTCGTCCATGGCCTCGGGGATGGAGTGCGTGACGAAGAGCACGGCGATCTCGGAGTCCGGGGCGCCGTCGAGGGCGCGGAGCGAACGCACCAGCTCACCGCTGTTGGCCTCGGCGAAGCCCGGTCGTGGGGCGTACTGCCCGACCTTGTCGATCTGCAGCTCGACGCCCTCGTCGGCGACGGCGGCAGCAGCGTCGGCGAGGTTCTCGCGGTACTGCCG
>NZ_JBFULD010000579.1:0-1109 GCF_056400505.1 Terrabacter sp. P5_B1 | reverse complement strand
GCCCTCGTGGGCCTGCTCGGTGTCGTCGGCGCGCTGACCGAGGGCGAGCAGACTTGGGCCGCGACGATGGACAAGGACCGGGTCGACCGCCGCGTCGTCCCGCTCGGCTTCGACCCGGGTGCCTACCCCGATGCCGACTTCGACGGGCTGCCCGGGCACATGGCCGCCGCCGACGCGGTCGTCGACGCCCTCCCGCCGCCTGCGGACGAGGAGGGCCTGCGCTGGTGCATCGTCGACGGCGCGACGGTGTTCGAGGTGAGCAGGGTGGTGGCGGCCGACTTCGACGCGTGGGTCGAGCGCGTCGACGTGGCCGAGGGCATCAGCCTCATGGCCGACTACATCGGAGGCCGTCGGGTCCCCGTGGGGGAGGACCCTGCGCGGCAGCGGCAGGCCGAGCGCAACCTCTACCTCCCGCAGCCCAACTACGTCGCAGCCTGGGGTGGCGAGCCCATCGACGTCTGCAAGATCGAGCTCGTCGAGCGGGGACCGGACCGGCACCGGCTGCTCTGGCGGACCGTCCACAGCCCCAACGGGTCAGCGGTCCACGACGACGGGACCCTCACCTTCGAGCGGGTGGCGGTGCCGGACGGTGACCCCCGCACCCGGGTGACCATCCGCGGCCGCCAGCTCTTCACCCTGCCGACGGTGCTCGACGCGGCAGACCTGCCGTCACTGCCCGAGCTGCACGGCCCGCTTCTCGAGGAGGCGTACCGGCGCTTCTTCACGTCCACGTTCGACAACCTCGAGGCCTGCTTCGAGGGCCGCGAGTTCCGCATCGGGCGGCCCCCACCCGACCCGACCGAGCCCCTGCTGACCGAGTCGGTGCGGATGCTCGTCGAGGGCCTGACCTCCCGACGGGGTGGCGACGAGGCGCGCCGGCACGAGGCAGACCGACCGGCGTCGGATCCCGACCCGGCCCTCGACGTGCACGGCTTCCGTCACGTCAAGGGGCCACGGTGAGGGCCCGGTGAGGGTCGCCGTCACCGGCGCCACGGGGCTCGTCGGCCACCACGTCGTCGCGGCTGCGCTCGCCGCCGGGCACGAGGTGTCGGCCGTGACCCGGCTCGGTCGCCGCCTGCCCGACCGGCTCGAGTCGCTCGGCCCGGTGC
>NZ_JBFULD010000578.1:0-1122 GCF_056400505.1 Terrabacter sp. P5_B1 | reverse complement strand
CCATGAGGTATGCCGTGAGGCCGGGCCACGCCCGCCCGCTCGGCGCCGCCGTGGTTCGTGGCGGTCCGTCGGGCCGGACACCCGTCAGCGCCCCCACTTCTCGGCGAGGGCGCGGACGACCTTGAGGTCGCGGGCGGTGCCGGTCGCGCCGGTCAGGCGCTCGAGCCGCACGTTGGTCAGCTTCGCCTGGTGGGCCGGCTTGGTGAGGAAGAGGAGCACATCGGACCCGAGCACGACGACGCGCTCGCCCGGCTCGGCCCAGGCCTCGAGCGCCGCGCGACCGTCGGCGCTGATCCCGCCCGTCGTGAAGGTGACGTAGCGTCGCGCGTCAGCGCCGAGGGGCGAGTCGACCGCGTCCGCGTCGGCGGCCGTCCGCCGCAGCTCGGCGGGACTGCGAACGACGACGGGCACGTCGAAGCCGAACTCGTCGCTGATGAGGCTCCGCAGCGACGCCTCGACCTTCGCTGGGCTGCGCATCGAGGTGGTGACGCGCACGTTGCCGCTCTGGATGTGCGTCACGACATCGTCGAACCCGTTGTCGGACAGGTGTGCTCGCAGACGCTCCATCTTCACCCAGCGCTGTCCGACGTTGACGGCGCGGAGGAAGCCGATGTAGGTCGCCATGGTCACGCCCCCACACTCTCGAGCGAGCAGGTACCGCGACCGACGGCCTCGACGCGTCCGCCGACGTGGATGCCACCCCGGTCGTCGATGTCGAGGAGCAGTCGCGACGGGCGACCCACCGCGGCGCCCTGACTGACCTCGATCGACACGTCGCGGACGCCCTGCGCGACGAGCCAGCCGCCGAGGTTGGCGCACGCCGATCCGGTGGCGGGGTCCTCGAGGACCGCTTGGCCCTGGGCGTAGAAGAGCCGGGCCTCGATGCTCGTGGGTCCGCTCCACGCCCAGGTGTAGACGTGYGGGGGACGACCGGGCGACGTCATGTGCTCGGCCATCCGGTGCACGTCGGGGTCGCAGGCGCGGACGGTGTCCACGTCGTCGAGCCGCACGACGAGCTGCTCGACCCCGGCGTCGACCCAGCAGGCGTCGGAGCGCACKAGCGCCGCGGCGTCGAGGCCCAGCGCGGCCGCGAGGTCCGCACCGCTCGCGGCCACCTCGCGC
>NZ_JBFULD010000577.1:0-1129 GCF_056400505.1 Terrabacter sp. P5_B1 | reverse complement strand
CACCGACGTCGCGACCACGGGTATGCCGCACGCCTGGGCCTCGACGATGGCGCACGGAAGGCCCTCGTACCGGCTCGACATCGCGAAGACGTCGAAGGCGGGCAGCAGCTGCGGCACGTCCTCGCGGTTGCCCAGCAGCCGCACCCGGTGCTCGATCCCCGCGCTGCGTGCGCGACGGGCCGTCTCCTCGAGAAGGGGCCCGCCACCGACCCAGACGAGCACCGCTGGTGTCGTCATGCGGGTCAGCGCCTCGAGCATGACCTCCGGGGCCTTCTGGAAGTCCATCCGCCCCACGGTGCCGACGACCGTCGCGTCCTCGGGCAGCCCGAGCAGCGTGCGGGCCCGGGCCCGCGAGACCGGCGACACGGTGACCGAGGCGGGTTCGACGGCAGGTCCGATGGTGACGAGCTGGTCGGGGCGGACCACCCGTCTCCGGAGGGCCTCGACCGCGACGCCGGTGCCGACGGCGAGGTAGGTGTCGGTGATGCGGGCCAGCGCCCGCTCTGTGCGGATGTATGCCTGCCGCACGRCGGCGGGCTGGAAGTCGTGCCAGGGGAATCCGTGCAGGGTGTGAACGATGCGCGGCACCCCGGCCCTCGAGGCTGCGACGCGACCCAGCACGCCGGCCTTGGCACTGTGGGTGTGCACGACGTCGAAGCTCTCGGACCTGAGCAACCTGTCGAGCGACTTGAGGGCACGGGCGTCCAGGGCCGGGCTGATCGGGGAGACGAGCTCCGGTACGACGACGACGTCCACGCCGTGGGCTCGGGCCGCGTCGAGCAGGACGTCGCCCGAACCGACGACGAGGGTGCTGCTGTAGAGGTCTCGGGGCAGGCTCACCGCTCCGCGCACGGCGACGCCGCCGGCGCCCGCCACGCAGCGGGTGATGATGTGGGCCACTCGCTGACTCATCCCTGAACTCCTGTCATCCGCGTGCTCACGGCCTGGCCGTGGACGTCGGCCTCGCTGGCGACCTCCGTGGTGGTGCTCGACACAGCAACGGTGCGGTCGGACAGGTCGACGATCTCGGCGAGGGGGGTCCCCGGACGCGCGGGGAGCATGACCTCGAGGCAGGGAMTGGACTGGGCGAGCCGCTCCGCCTCGCCCACGATCGCCGGATGAGGCGGCC
>NZ_JBFULD010000576.1:0-1134 GCF_056400505.1 Terrabacter sp. P5_B1 | reverse complement strand
GTTCGACGGCACACGGGGGCGTGGGCGTGGGGGTCCGCGGCAGGACGGCCCGGATCCGCGCGCCCCGCTCCCCCACGGGCGGGGCCAGTGCGGCGATGGACCCTCCGTGCAGCTCGCAGACCCAGCTGGCGATGGCCAGCCCGATGCCCGTGCCGCCGCCGCCTGCGTCGTCGCCGGAGCCGAAGCGGTCGAAGACGTGCTGGGCGTGCTCGGCCGGGATGCCGCTGCCCTCGTCGGCGACCATGAGCCACCAGCGGTCCGGACCGTCCGGGCCGGCGCTCACCGTCACGCGCCCGCCCGACGGGCTGTGCCGGTCGGCGTTGTCGAGCAGGTTGGCGAGGACCTGCTCGAGACGGGCAGGGTCCGCGGTGACGTGCAGGTCGGCCGGGACGTCGACGACGTGGACGGTGCCGCGCCGGGAGACTCCGGCCTCCGCCACGGCGCGCTCCACGAGGGCCCGGACGTCGACCCCTGCGAGGTCGAGGGGCGCGCGGCCGCGGTCGACCCGGCTGAGGTCGAGCAGGTCACCGACGAGGGTCCCGAGCCGTTCGGCCTGGGCCAGGGCGGTCCGCAGCACGGCGTCGTCAGGACGCACGACCCCGTCGACGAGGTTCTCGAGCAGCGCCTGCTGTGCGGCGAGCGGGGTCCGCAGCTCGTGGGAGACCGTCGCCACGAGCTGCCGGCGCTGGTGGTCGGCGCCGGCGAGGTCGGCCGCCATCGTGTTGAAGGCGTCGGCAAGCACCCCCACCTCGTCGGCCGACGTCGCCGTGACCCTGCGGGAGTAGTCGCCCGTGGCCATCCGCGACGCCGCAGCCGTCATCTCGCGGAGCGGCGAGGTCATCCCGTGTGCCAGCCACTGGGTGACCCCGAGCGCCGCGGCGATCGTCACGGGCAGGCTGAACCAGCCGGGCACGGCGGCGCGGTCGCCGATGACCGACACGAGCGAGGCGACCACGATGCTGGCGGMGACGAGCAGCCCGAGCTTGGCCTTGATCGAGCGGATGCCGTCGAGGGGCCGGTCGGCGTTCACGGTACGTCGGTGGTGTCGGCGGCGGGAGCGGCGTCGGCCGCCGTCGGGCCGGCTTCGAGCGCGTAGCCGACGCCGTGCACGGTGCGCACGCGGGCGGCCCCGAC
>NZ_JBFULD010000575.1:0-1144 GCF_056400505.1 Terrabacter sp. P5_B1 | reverse complement strand
GTCGAAGGCCTCGTCGGAGGTCGCCGCGGCGTAGGCCGGCAGCGACTCCCGGATCTTCTGCTTCGAGACCGGTCGCCGCGCGGACTTCAGCGCGAGGATGAGGTTGAGCAGCCGTTCGGTCTTGTCGGCCGAGGCAGACGCAGGGCTCATCGAGACCTTCCTGAAGGGGCAGCGGCGCGTGGGGGCAGTCCGACGCTACCCGAACATGCGATCGAATAGGGTCACCCCATGATCCAGTGGCGCCGGGGTGTCGTGCTCGAGGTCCGCTCCCGCTGGGCGGGAGCGGTCGAGTATGCCGTCCGCCTCGCCTCGGGTGACGTGGTGCGTGCGCTCGGCTACGTCGAGGTCGTCGGCAGCCTCGGTCCGGGCACCGCGGTGCTGCTCAACACGACGGCCCTCGAGCGCGGACTGGGCACGGGTGGCCTGGCCATCGTCGTCGCGGCCCCGGACGCGCTCCCCCGCCCCGTCGACGACGTCACCGCGGTGCGCGGGCACGTCGTCAAGGCGCGCTACACGCCGTCGCAGACGATGGTGCTCGGCGTCGACGAGCAGGAGAGCGAGCACCACCCCGTCCTCGCCGACGCGGACGACCTCGCCGGGCTTCCGGTCGTCGTCGCTGACCTGCACTCGGCGCTCCCGGCCGTGCTGGCGGGTCTGCGCGAGGCCGCGCCGGGAGCGCGCGTCGCGTACGTCATGACCGACGGCGGCGCCCTGCCGATCGACTTCTCCCGTACGGTGGCCGGGCTGCGCGAGGCCGGCTGGCTCGAGGCGTCGATCACCGTCGGGCAGGCCTTCGGGGGCGACCTCGAGGCCGTCAACGTCCACACCGGCCTGCTGGCCGCGCACCACGTCGTGGGCGCCGACGTCGTCGTCGTGTCCCAGGGACCGGGCAACCTCGGGACGGGCACGCGCTGGGGCTTCTCGGGCACCTCGGCCGGCGAGGCCGTCAATGCTGCCGGGACGCTGGGCGGCCGGCCCGTCTGCTCGCTGCGGATCTCGGAGGCCGACCCGCGCGAGCGGCACCGCGGCGTCTCGCACCACAGCCTGACGGCATACGGCCGGGTGTCGCTCGTGCCCGCCGACGTGCCGGTCCCCCTGCTGCCGGGGAGCGKCGGGGCGTTGGTGCGGGGCCAGGCGCGTGCGC
>NZ_JBFULD010000574.1:0-1146 GCF_056400505.1 Terrabacter sp. P5_B1 | reverse complement strand
CCGCAGCTCGGCCACGACCGACGACCCCAGCGCCACGGTCGCCCGCAAGGCCGCCCCGGCCAAGCGGGCCGTGAGGAAGACGGCCTCGAAGACGGCCGCCAAGACGACGGCTACCACCAAGAGCGCCGCCAAGACCGCCGCCAAGAAGTCCGCACCGGCCAAGAAGGCCGCGAAGAAGAGCACGACCAGCACGACCAGCACGACCAGCACGACGAGCTGACCCCCGCGCCGAGGTCCGGCTGACAACAGGGCCGTCACCCCACCCGGGGTGGCGGCCCTGCCGCGTCGCTCCGGCATACTGCGGACCGTGTCAGATCACCGTGCCCCGTCGGCCGTCACCGCATCCACACCAGTCAGCGCAGCGCTCGCCGCTGCCCCGATCGTCGCGCACGTCGTGCGTGCGGGTTTCGTGGAGTCCGTCCACCACGGCGCCGCCGTCGTCACGGCGCCCGACGGCTCGGTCGAGCTCGAGATCGGCGACTCGAGCGGACCCGTCTTCCCCCGCAGCTCGAGCAAGCCGTTGCAGGCGCTCGCGATGGTGCGCAGCGGCCTCGCGACGGACGGTCGACTCCTGTCGCTCGCGTGCGCGAGCCMCTCCGGTGAGGACTTCCACGTCGAGGCGGCCCGCGAGATCCTCGCCGGCGCGGGCCTGACCGAGACCGACCTGCAAAACACCCCCGACTACCCCTACGACGAAGCGGCGCGGATCGGGTGGATCGCGAGCGGTCGGCCCAAGCAGTCCATCGTGCAGAACTGCTCCGGCAAGCACGCCTCGATGTTGGCCACGTGCGTCGTCAACGGGTGGGACCTCGCGACCTACCGCGACCCGGCCCACCCGCTCCAGGTGGCCATCGCCGACACCGTGCGTGAGCTCACCGACTCGGAGCCGAGCGCTGTCGCCGTGGACGGCTGCGGCGCCCCGATCCACGCCGTGCCGCTGCGCGCGCTGGCCCTCTCCTTCGGCCGGCTCGCCGCTGCAGCGGACGGGCCGGAGGCCAAGATCGCGACGGCCATCCGCGCCTTCCCCGAGTATCTCGGCGGCACCCACCGCGACGTCACCGCGCTGATCCGGGGCGTCGACGGCCTCATCGCCAAGGACGGCGCCGAGGCGGTCTACGCCGTGGGCCTGCCCGACGGTCGCGGCGT
>NZ_JBFULD010000573.1:0-1160 GCF_056400505.1 Terrabacter sp. P5_B1 | reverse complement strand
GCCAGCAGCTACTCCGGCGACACGAGCGGGGGTTCGAACCTCTCGGGCTCCGCGCTCGGCGCCGAGGTCGCCAGGCGGGCCACGGCCGCCGGGCTCGACCCCGCCACGTCGCCCGCCGACGCCCTGACGGCCTCCGCCAGCGGCCTCGACCCGCACATCTCCCCCGCGTATGCCGCCACCCAGGTTCCGCGCGTCGCCGCGGCCCGCGGACTCGACGTCGCCCGGGTGCGGAGCCTCGTGGCGGCGCACACCCAGGGCCGGATCGGCGGGTTCCTCGGCGAGCCACGCGTCAACGTCCTCGAGCTCAACCTCGCCCTGGAGCGCCAGACCGCATCCGGCAACGGGTGACCTGAGAGGATCGCGACATGGGGCGAGGCTCGCTGCGGATCTACCTCGGTGCGGCGCCGGGCGTGGGCAAGACCGTCGCGATGCTCGATGAGGCGCACCGCCGCCTCGACCGGGGCACCGACGTCGTCGTGGGCTTCGTGGAGACGCACGGACGGCCACACACCGCTGCGCTGCTCGACGGCCTCGAGGTGCTCCCCCGGCGCCAACTGACCTACCGCGGCGCGGCCTTGACCGAGCTCTCCGTCGACGCGGTCCTGGCCCGGCGTCCCCAGGTCGTGCTCGTCGACGAACTCGCCCACACCAACGTGCCCGAAGCCGGCGAGGCGGAGCGACACGAGAAGCGCTGGCAGGACGTCGAGCAGATCCTCGAGGCCGGCATCGACGTCATCTCGACGGTGAACATCCAGCACCTCGAGTCGCTCAACGACGTCGTCGAGTCGATCACCGGCATACGGCAGCAGGAGACGGTGCCCGACGAGGTCGTGCGGCGGGCGGACCAGGTGCAAGTCGTCGACATGTCACCCGAGGCCCTGCGCCGTCGGATGGCGCACGGCAACATCTACGGGCCCGACCAGGTCGACGCCGCCCTGGCCAACTACTTCCGCGTCGGCAACCTCTCGGCCCTGCGCGAGATCGCGCTCCTGTGGCTCGCCGACCGCGTCGACGAGGCCCTCGAGCGCTACCGGGCCGACCAGGGCATCAGCGACCAGTGGCCGGCGCGCGAGCGGATCGTCGTCGCACTGACAGGTGGGGCCGGAAGCGAGACGCTGCTTCGGCGCGGCGCCCGCATCGCGACCCGGGCAGCCGGCGGG
>NZ_JBFULD010000572.1:0-1161 GCF_056400505.1 Terrabacter sp. P5_B1 | reverse complement strand
CGGGCGCCGCACACCGCGACCCGGGTCGGCCCGCCCTCGGCGGTCACCGTGAGCTCGGCGTCCCGCGACACGTAGGCGACGTCGGTGGGGCCGGCGAAGACGGACTCGCGCCCGGTCAAGCGTGCCTCGTGCTTCTCGCCATCAGCGTCGACCGCCGTGACGGTCACCGATCCGGCGAGCGGCACGACGACGTGCTCCCACTCGCCCGCGGCGACGGAGCGGCTCTGGCCGGGAGCGAGGTCCACGGCATACAACCGCGTGTGCGACCACCCGTCGAGGGCGTCGTCGATCGCGACGGACCACTCGTCCGTGCCGGCGGTCCCGAGCGGGCGCACCCAGCGTTCGTTGTCGCTCACGCGCCCACCCCGCTCCCGTGGACGGACCGGTGCACGAGGCCCGCGGCGATGTCGACGGCCGCGGCGACGTCGCCGTCGGGCGGGAAGAGAAGAGCGCGACCGACGACGAGACCACGCACGGCGGGCAGGTCGAGCGCATGACCCCACGACGCATACGTGTCCTGCGGGTCGCCCTCGGGATCACCGCCGAGGAGCAGCGTCGGCAGCGTCGTCGCGTCCATGACCCGGTCGAGCTCGTCGACGACGGGGAGCTTCAGCCACGTGTAGGCGCTCGAGACGCCGAGCCCGGCTGCGATGTGGATCGACTTGATCACCCCGTCGGGGTCGAGCTGGTTGACGACCCGGCCACCCTCGCGCGACGAGAGGAACGGCTCGACCATCGCCATGACCTGGTGCTCCGCGAGCTCGGTGACGGCCCGGGCGCTCGCCTCGAGCGTCGCCACGGTGCCGGGGTCGTCGAGGCAGATGCGCGTCAGCATCTTGCCCCCGTCGATGCCGCGCGCCGCGATCTCGGCCGCGGTGTAGGCGGTGAAGCGGTCGTCGAGCTCGAAGCTGGCTCCCTGCAGGCCGCCGCGGTTCATCGAGCCGATCGCCACCTTGTCGTCGAGGGCACCCAGCAGGAGCAGGTCGTCGAGGATGTCGGGTGTGCCGAGCACGCCGTCGACCCCGGGACGCTCGAGCGCCGTGACGAGCCGGGCGAGCAGGTCACTCCGGCTCGCCATCGCCGCACCGGCGCCGCGGACCCCGAGGGCCCCGCGAGCCGGGTGGTCGGCGGCCACGAGGAGCATCCGGCCGTCCTCGCGGA
>NZ_JBFULD010000571.1:0-1175 GCF_056400505.1 Terrabacter sp. P5_B1 | reverse complement strand
GTTGGTGCACGGTCATAGGGGGTTCGGGGCCGCTGGGGCTCCGGATTGCTTGTCGGACAAGTTTTTTCGCGGGTTTCTCGGTCGTATGCGTTCACGCGACGGTCACCACCACCTCCTGGATGCCGCTCGACCCGCTGGGGAACGGCGTGGCACGTTCGGTGATCTGTGCCTGTCCCTTGAGGTCGGTCGCGCGCACGGAGATCCGGTGCAGTCCGGGCTTGGCGTCCCACGGGAGGTACCACTGGCGCCAGTAGTCGACACCGACGTCGGGCCCGAGCTTCGTTGCCTGCCAACGGCCGTCGTCGATCTTGACCTCGACCTTGCCGACACCGCGGTGCTGGGCCCAGGCGACGCCGCCGATGGCGGTCGTGCCGGCCCTGATCGTCGACAGCGGCGCCGGGGTGTCGATGCGGGCGCTCGTCTTGATGGGGGCATCCGTCGCCCACTGGCGCTTCGTCCAGTAGGACTGGTCGGCGGCATACGTGGTCAGGGTGAGCTTGGTGAGCCACTTCGTCGCGCCGACGAAGCCGTAGAGGCCCGGCGTGATGAGGCGGGCCGGGAAGCCGTGGGTGTCGCTGAGCTGGGCACCGTTCATGCCGATGGCGATCATCGCGTCGCGTCCGTCGCGGACGACGCCAAGGGGCGTGCTGATGGTGAAGCCGTCGACCGCGGTGCTCAGCACCTGGTCCGGGTTGCCCTTGGTGCCGGCGCGATCCAGCACGTCGGTGAGCCGGACGCCGAGCCAGCGGGCGGCGCCGATGTAGCCGCCGCCGACCTCGTTGGAGACGCAGGTCATGGTGATGTCGCGCTCGATGAGCGGCATCGCGGCGAGCTCGGCGAAGGTCAGGGTGAAGGGCTTCTCGACCATGCCGCCGACCTCGAGGGTCCAGCTGTCGACGTCGACCTTCGGCACGGTGAGGTTCGTGTCGACGCGGTAGAACTTCTCGGTCGGCGTGCGCAGGGGCGAGATGCCGGCGACCTTCGTCTCGAGGCCGGCCGGCAGTGGCTTGGCCTTGTCAGCGGCGGCGGGCAGGACGACCTTCTTGATCGTCTGGGCCCCGCTGCGGAGCTGGCCACCGACGGCCGCGAGCACCGAGAGCGCGGTGACGCCGAGCGCGCCGACGACGAAGCCTCGGCGGCTGGCGCCGGACCGGGCACCGAGATCGGCACCGAGG
>NZ_JBFULD010000570.1:0-1176 GCF_056400505.1 Terrabacter sp. P5_B1 | reverse complement strand
GGCTGGGCCCGCCGGACGACACCGTGAGCCGGTGTCGGCGGCGGACTCGGCTCGAGTCCCGGTGGACGCGCCATCGCGCGCCCGGTGTCCCGAGCGCCGGACCGGCGGTTGCGCCGCGGACGGGCGCTGGGACACCTCGACTCTACAGCCCCGTCAGCGGCCGATGGTTCGAACTGCCCCGGCGACCTGGTCCGTCAGGCCTCACGAGCACCGCCGGCCGGATGAGCGCCCCGGCCTCGTGACTCGAGTCACCGGACGCCCGAAGCATCCGGCGACTACGACGGTGGCCTCGGCGTCCTCGGCTTCGGCACCGCGATCCCCGTGCTGTTCGTCGTCTCCCTGGTCATCTACGTCATGGCCTACCGAATTCGCCTGCCCGACGACCGGGCCGGTGCCTACATCGAGGCGACGACCCGCGTGGTGGTCCGTCCTCGGTCAGGCGTCCACCGGTGGCGGGCCCGCGAGCGGGCGTACCTCGATCGGCGTGCCCGTCGGCGCCCCGCCGGGGCCGGGCGAGGACGACGCCTTGGCAGCGATGGCATACGCCCGCTCCTTGCTGTCGCACTCGACGACCCAGAAGCCGATGAGGAACTCCTTGCCCTCCGGGAACGGGCCGTCCGTGACGACCGGCGACCCACCGTCGAAGCGCACGATGCGCGCCTCGTCCGGCCAGCTCAACCCGGCGTTGAACACCATCTCGCCGTTCTCCTCCAGCTCACGGTCGAACGCGCGCTGGAACTCGATCATGTTCTCGATGTCCTGCGGGGCCCAGTCCAGCACCTCCCTGCCGTCGTCGTGCCCCACGTGCATCATCAGCATGAACTTCATTGCTGCGCTCCTCCCGACGTCTTGGCTGCTGCCTTCCAGTGGACCCCAAGGTCCAGCCTCTCGCTGGCCGACCAGAGTGATTCGTATGCCGCATGCCGCATGCCGCATGCCGCATGCCGCATGCCGTGTGCCGTGTGCCGTGTGCCGTGGACCTGGCGGGTCGCTCAGCCGAGCTTGACCCCGACGAGGGCGCCGATGGCATACGTCACGCCCATGGCGAGCAGGCCGCCGCCGACGTTGCGCAGGACCGCCCGGGTCGCCGGGCTGCGCCCCAGGCGGGCGCTCGCCCAGCCCGTGAAGGCCAGGGCCGCGGCGACGCTGAGCACGGTGACGTGGATGCGCCAGGAC
>NZ_JBFULD010000569.1:0-1176 GCF_056400505.1 Terrabacter sp. P5_B1 | reverse complement strand
CGGCTCGACACCTCGGGCCCGGCGCCACCGACGCCGAGATCGCCTGGGAGTGGCCCCGGTGGCATGCCGCGAACCGGGACGTCGTGGGGGCCGACCCCGACCTCCTCACACCGGGGCAGCTGCTGCGACCGCCTCCGTCGACGTCCCCGACGACTGCCGAGCCCCCCGCCGCTCCTGGCCGCGGCACGGACGCCGCCACCCTCACGAGGTCCTCGGCCCAGCAAGGAGCCCAGTGATGACGCGATCGACCGACGCAAAAGCCGCCCCGGCGGCCACCCCCGCACCTGCCGGCTTCACCGTGCGGCGCATCCCGCAGACCGCACCGCCGGTCATCAGCGCCGACGAGGCGTGGCACGGTGAACAGCCGTACGCCCAGGACGCCCTCGCCCTCGACTTCCTCGGCGCCCGCGACGACGAGGACTTCGGTCGCCAGCCGACTCGCTCGAGCCAGCTGCCCGACCCGGCGCCGCTGGTGGCTCGCCTCGCCCAGGCCATCGTCGAGGTGGTGTCGGGGCAGCGACCGGCGCCGCAGCTCATCCGGCACACGGCCCCCACCGTCTACTCCGTCATCGCCCGTCAAGCCATGGTCGCCGGTCGGCGCCGGGCCCCGGGGCCACGACGACCCGCGATCGTGCGCCGTGTGCGCGTGTGCGAACCCGCCGACGGGATCGTCGAGGCCTGCGCGGTCGTCGTCTCGCACGGCCGCGTCCGGGCCCTGGCCGTCCGGCTCGAGGGCCTCGACGGCCGCTGGCTCGTCACCGCCCTCACGATCGGCTGACCACGCACCCCGAGGACCCCACCACCACGAGCTGGCGGCGCCCACCCGGCATACGCTCCCGGCCGATCACGCGAACGGCCCGGGCACCATGGAGGTGCCCGGGCCGTCTTCCGCGCGTCGGCGCGAAGCGTGGTTCAGCGGCGCTTGCGCTTGACCTTCTTTCCACGGCGGTCGGCCTTGCGCTCCACCGTCTGCTGGTCGGCGGTCTCCACCGCCCGGCCGTCCTCGCCGGGGGCGGTGTAGCGCAGCCCACCGGAGCGCTGGCCGTCGGTGTCGAGGTCCACGCCTGACACGCGGACGCCGGAGCCGAACGGACGCCGCCCCGCCGCCATGGCCTCCTCGTCCTCGTCGGGCTCCGCCGCGAGACCGGTCACGTCATCGGCCACGTGGACGTGGTC
>NZ_JBFULD010000568.1:0-1197 GCF_056400505.1 Terrabacter sp. P5_B1 | reverse complement strand
ACACTCGAGTGCCCACTTCCCCGTCCGCGCACCGTCGGGAAATGGGTACTCGACTGGGGCCTGGGCGAGGGCTGGCATGGCGAAGGGCCGGGATCCGCGTGATGCGGAACCCGGCCCTTGGCCTGCTTCAGACCTCGAAGGTCAGGCGGGGACGACCTCGAAGGTGAGGGTCGCCGCGACCTCGGGGTGCAGACGGACGGTCGCCTCGTAGGAGCCGAGCGTCTTGATGGCCTGCTTGACCTCGATCTTGCGCTTGTCGAGCTCCGGGCCACCGGCAGCCTTGACGGCCGCTGCGATGTCACCGTTGCTGACGGCGCCGAAGAGGCGACCGGACTGGCCGGACTTGGCCGGGACCTTGACCGTGGTGGCCTCGAGCTGGCCCTTGATGCCCTTGGCCTGGTCGAGGTCCTTGATCTCGCGAACCGCACGACCCTTGGTCAGGGCGTCGACCTGCTTCTGGCCGCCCTTGGTCCACGGGGTCGCGAGACCGCGCGGCATCAGGAAGTTGCGGCCGTAGCCGTCCTTGACCTCGACGATGTCGCCGGCCGTGCCGAGGCCGCTGACCTCGTGCGTGAGAATGAGCTTCATGGTGATCTCCTAGTTCTCGAGCGGCTGGGCTCAGCGAGCCGAGCTCGAGTAGGGCAGCAGGGCCATCTCACGGGCGTTCTTGACGGCCGTGGCGATGAGGCGCTGCTCCTGGACGGACACACCGGTCACGCGACGCGCGCGGATCTTGCCGCGGTCGGAGATGAACTTGCGCAGGAGCGCAGTGTCCTTGTAGTCGATGTTCTCGACCTTCGCCGCCTTCAGCGGGTTGGCCTTCTTCTTGGGCTTGCGCACAACGGGCTTTGCCATCGTGGTGCTCTCCTTCTTGATGAGAGCCCGGGGTTTGGTGCCCCGGGATGGGTTCTGTACTACGTGGGTATGCCGTCCCGCTCAGGTGGCCGGACGACGGTGCTGACCTGCTCGAGCTCGATCAGGAGACGCGATCAGAAGGGGGGCTCGTCGTAGCTGGGGGCTGCGCCCCAACCACCACCCTGCTGACCGCCACCCTGCTGGGCGCCACCGGAGGGCTGGTTGCTCCAGCCCCCCTGGCCGCCGCCAGTCGCAGCCGGGGCCGCCTGGCCGCCGGCGGAACCGCCGGTCGCCCACGGGTCCTCGGCCTGGCCGCCGGAGCCACCGCTCCAGCCGCCGCCC
>NZ_JBFULD010000567.1:0-1214 GCF_056400505.1 Terrabacter sp. P5_B1 | reverse complement strand
GCCCCGCACCTGTCGTCGGTTGCCGTCGGCACCCGACTSCGCGGGCAGGGGCTCGGCCGCACGATCGTCGGCGCCATCACGCGACGGGCCGTCGCCGAGGCCGGGGTCTGCACCCTGGGGATGTACTCGCACAACCAGGTCGCCCGCAGCCTCTACCTCTCGCTGGGCTACGACCGGCTCTGCGCCTGGTCGAGCCGCCCGGTCGTCATCGACCGCTGACCCACTTCCGGCGGACGGGTGTCTCAGGCGAAGTCCGCTGCCACGACCTTCCGGTCGGCCTCCTGCACCAGGACCACCCAGTTGCCCGAGTTGTCGCGGCATACGGCCTCGGTGCCGTAGGGCCGGGCCGAGGGCGGCTGGAGGAACTCGACGCCCTTCGCGGTCAGCTCGGCATAGGTCTTCTCGCAGTCGTCCACGGAGAGCCCCAGGCCGTTGAGGCCGCCGGCGTCGAGGGCCCGCCGCATCGCGGTGACGAGCTCGTCCGGGAAGGGCGGTCCGGGGATCGCGAGGCTGACCTGGAGCTCCGGCTGGTTGGGGTGGACGACGGTGCACCAGCGGTAGCCGTCGCCGAGGGTGATGTCGTCCTTCTCCTCGAACCCGAGGACGTCGACGTAGAAGCGCTTCGACTCGTCGACGTCCTTGACGAAGACGCTGACGATGGAGATGTTCGTGATCATGGGTCCACGCTAGGGCGGCTCCGGGTCCGCCCGCTTCTCCCCCGTTGCGGAACGCTCGGCCAGACCCCACATGAAGATGACGCACCCGGGGATGTGCGGCGCGCCCGTTGCGGCATACCGCGCCTGGAAGCTGCTCGGGCTCTCCCCGACGACCGCACGGAAGCGGCTGCTGAACGACCCGAGGCTCGAGAAGCCCACCGCGTGACAGACCTCGGTGACGGTGAGGTTGGTCGAGCGCAGCAGGTCCTGCGCCCGCTCGATCCGCCGCATCGACACGTACTCGGCGGGCGTGAGCCCGTAGGTCGCCCGGAAGAGGCGGAGGAAGTGGAACTTCGAGAGCCGGGCCTCCGCGGCGAGCGCCTCGAGGTCGAGCGGCTCGGCGAAGTCACGGTCGGCGACGTCGCGGGCGCGACGGAGGTGGACGAGCACGTCGTCCGGTGCGCGTACGCTTCGCTCCGCCACGACCCCATCCTGCCCCGAGCGGCCCCCCGTCGTGGACCGGTCCCAGCGTTGCGGATGCCGTCCGCCCGGCTCCAG
>NZ_JBFULD010000566.1:0-1220 GCF_056400505.1 Terrabacter sp. P5_B1 | reverse complement strand
TCCCAGGGCGGCGACCACGGGACGCTCGGCGACAGCGCTGGACAGCGCGGGGGCAGCCGGGGCGCCGTCCCGCTGTCGCGCGTGGCCGCGGACTCACGTCTCCAGAGCTCCACGCCCTCCCCGCGGCACCCGTCCTCGTCCCTGGGCGTCCTGGACGTCCTCGCCTGACCCAGAAGGAGATTCATGACGACCACCCCGATCGGACCCGTCAGCTCGACCAGCATCACCTCGACTGCTCCCACCAGGGTCCCCAAGCAGGCGATGGACTCGACGGTGTTCATGGACCTGCTCGTGACCCAGCTGAAGAACCAGGACCCGAGCTCCCCGATGGACACCAACGCCATGATCGGCCAGACCACCCAGCTGGCCGTCATGGAGAAGCTGAGCCAGATGGCCTCCGACAGCACCCAGGGGCTGCACGCCCAGCAGCGTGCCGCCGCAGCCGCCCTTCTCGGGCGGACCGTGACGTGGGTCGACGCCGCCGGCACCTCCTCGACCGGAACGGCGACCGGGGTCTCCTTCGCCGCCACCGGTCCCTCGGTCACCGTCGGCTCCGCGTCCGTGCCCCTCGACTCGATCACCGGGGTCACCGGCAGCTGACGCCGGTCCCCGCCACCAGACCACCCACTCAGAAAGGCCGTCCCATGCTCCGCTCGCTCTACTCCGGCATCTCGGGCCTGCGCGCCCACCAGACCATGCTCGACGTCACCGGCAACAACATCGCCAACGTCAACACCACCGGCTTCAAGGGCTCCTCGACCGAGTTCCAGGACACCCTGTCGCAGATGACCCAGGGAGCAGCCGGGCCGCAGGCCGCGACCGGTGGCACCAACCCGGCGCAGATCGGCCTCGGCGTCCGTGTCGCCGCGGTGACGACATCGTTCACCCAGGGCTCGGCCCAGACGACGGGCAAGGCCACCGACATGATGATCTCGGGCGACGGGTTCTTCGTGACCAACCGCGGTGGCCAGCAGTACTTCACGCGTGCGGGCTCGTTCGGCCTCGACGCCGCCGGCCACCTCGTCGGTCCCGACGGCGGCATCCTCCAGGGCTGGATGGCCGACCCCACGGGCCGCCTCAACACCGGCGCCCCCACCACCGACCTGGTCCTGTCGCAGACCGCGATGATCCCGGCCCGCGCCACGACCGGCGTCGACGTCGGCGGCAACCTGCCGTCCGACGCGGCGGCCGGCACCGCCCTCCAGCGCGACATCCAGGTC
>NZ_JBFULD010000565.1:0-1224 GCF_056400505.1 Terrabacter sp. P5_B1 | reverse complement strand
GCCTTGGGGTCGACTGCCGCAGCCACATGGACTTGGGTGTGCGCATCGATTCCGACCGTGACTACTTCTCTCATGAGCAACTCCTCAACCCATCGACGATGATGATGGTGGTGGTCGAGGACAGTCCTGCCGTTCGGTCAGCACGCCGCTCTTAGGTCACGGGACCACCGGTCTAGAGAGAGCCCGGAGGGACTGGCCCTAACGGGGTCAAGGCCCTGAGGCCCGACAGAAAGATTCCGGGTCACCCCCGGGCTCCCAAGGCTCAGACAACCACGCAGGAAGATCCCGACGACGTCGGTGCGGCGGCGGATCTCTCGGTTGAGGCGCTCGTTCGGGTTGTTGGACCAGATCTGGCGCCAGATCTCCTTCGGGAAGACGGTGAACGCGAGGATGTCCGCGCGAGCGAGCTCGAGGTGTTCGGCGACGGTCGGGAGCTTCTCGTACAGGCCCTCGAGGACCCGGTCGAACTGGCCGTTCACGCTGTCGGCATCGGGTTGGTCGTACACGCTGTGCAGCAGCGCCCGCACCCAGCCCCACTGCGACTTAGGGGTGACGGACATGAGGTTCGCGGCGTAGTGGGTGCGGCAGCGCGCTGCCACGAGGCCGCGGGCAGGGTCGCCCCGATCGCCTCGACCAGGCCGGCATGCGCGTCGCTCGTGACGAGTGCGACATCGGACAGCCCGCGGGCGGTCAAGTCGCGGAAGAACGACAACCATCCGGAACCGGATTCGGTTGTGGCGGTGTGGATCCCGAGGACTTCCCGGTAGCCGTCGGCGTTGACGCCGGTGGCGACCATCACCGCGACCTTCACGACCCGGCCGGCCTCGCGGACCTTCATCGTGAGCGCATCGGCTGCGACGAACGTGTACGGCCCTCGGACAGCGGACGGGTGCGGAATGCGGCGACCTGCTCGTCGAGGTCCTTGGCCATCACCGATACCTGCGACTTGGACAGGCCGGTGATGCCGAGCGTCTTGACGAGCTTGTCCATCCGTCGAGTGGACACCCCGAGCAGGTAGCAGGTCGCGACGACCGTGGTCAGGGCCGCCTCCGCGCGGCGGTGCCGCTCGAGGAGCCAGTCGGGGAAGAAGGAGCCCTCCCGCAGCTTCGGGATGGCCACCTCGAGGGTCCCGGCCCTGGTGTCGAGGTCACGGCGGCGGTAGCCGTTGCGGGAGTTGACGCGATCCGCCGAGCGGACGCCGTACTCGGCGCCGCACACGCTGTC
>NZ_JBFULD010000564.1:0-1236 GCF_056400505.1 Terrabacter sp. P5_B1 | reverse complement strand
GTGCTGGGCAGCGCCGGCTCGGTGGTGGCCGTGCGGGTCGGACCCGCCGGCACGTTCGGCACCGTGTCGGCGTCCGCCCCGGGGGACTCGGAGTCGCGTCCCCGCGGCTCGCTCCGGCTGTCGCGGGTCGTCCCGTCGACACCCGTCGTCGGTGACGTCGTGCGCACCCTCGGCAGCATCGACGAGACCCCGTATGCCGCCGGCATCGTCGTCGGTACCGTGACGGCCGTCGACCCCGACCGGGGGCAGCTGACGCGCAGCGCGACGGTGCGGCCCGCCGTCGACCCTGACGCGATCGACGTCGTCGCCGTCCTCCTGCCGTCCGCGCGGACCACGCCCAGGACGGCGACCCGTGCCACGACTGCCGCGCCCGCCGACACGGGCACCCCACGATGAGGCCGACGCTGCTGGGAGTGCTGCGGACGGCATACGTCCWCGTCGCGGCCCTCGTCGTCGCGACGGTGCTGCCGCGTCTCGGCGTGCCGCCGCGCTGGGTGCCGGACCTCGTGCTCATCGGGGTCGTGGCGACGGCGGTGCTCCGGGGCCCCGTCCACGGAGCCCTCGTGGGACTCCTCGCCGGCTGGGTCGTCCAGCTCGTCCCGCCGGTCGGGAGCCCGCTCGGGCTCACCCCCCTCGTCATGATGGTCGCCGGACTCGTCGCCGGCTCCTTCCGTCGCACCTCCTCCCGCTCCCGACTGCGCGCCCCCGTCGCGCTGCTCGCATCGGCCGCCGTCGTGCTCGTTGGACGCCTCGGGTCCGCCGTGCTGGCCGAGGGTGGCGTCGAGGCCGCCGACGACCTGTGGCGGCTCCTGGCGACGGTGGCCGCGGGTGGCCTGCTGCTGCCGCCCCTCCTGGCGCTCGATCGGGCCCTGGTGCGCCGGAGACTCGGATGAGCGCGCGTCCCCGGCGCTCCCGAGTCGGGGTCGTCGGCGTGGTCCTCGTCCTGCTCGTCACGCTCTTCGGGCTGCTGCTGGGCCGGCTGGGTCAGCTCCAGCTCGTCCAGGGTCCTGACCTCGCCCGGGCCTCCGTCACCGTCAACACCCGGACGGTGACCGAGCACGCGCTGCGCGGTCGCATCCTCGACCGCCTCGGGGCGCCCTTCGTCGAGAACACCTTCGACACCGTCGTCACGGTGCAGCGCTCGGTGCTCGTCGACTCCCGCGACGGCGGGCGCGACCTCGTGACCCGGGTCGCCGCAGCGCTCGGCCTGCCGTTCGAGCGGCTGTGGGGCAAGAC
>NZ_JBFULD010000563.1:0-1253 GCF_056400505.1 Terrabacter sp. P5_B1 | reverse complement strand
GGACCGCTCTCCCACCTGCCGAGTCCGACCCGACGGTCCGTGCCGTCACCAATGCCGAGCTGCTCCTGGACCGCTACGGCGTGCTGACCCGCGGGTCGGTCGTCACCGAGGACGTGCCGGGCGGCTTCGCGGCCGTCTACCGCGTGCTCGCGGCGGCCGAGGAGGCCGGCAAGGTGCGTCGCGGCTACTTCGTCGAGGGGCTCGGCGCCTCGCAGTTCGCCTCGACCGGCGCGGTCGACCGGCTCCGGTCGATGTCCCGCCTGCCCGGCGGCGACGAGGCCGGTGGCGGCCGACGAGTCGAAGCCGCGGACGGTGACGAGTGGCTCGCGCCCTCGCCCGCTGTGTCCGCGGCGTCCGGCCGGGGCGGCCAGCGCGGTCGTGAGCGCACCGGTCCGCCCGCACTCGTCCTCGCGGCCAGCGATCCCGCGAACCCCTACGGCGCCGCGATCGGGTGGCCCGAGCGCGGGTTGACCGACGCAGCAACCGACGAGCCGGCCGGCGTCAAGGACGGTGACGACGAGGCTGCCCCGAGGGCCTCCCGCCGCAAGGGCCACCAGCCGGGCCGCAAGGCCGGGGCCCTCGTCGTGGTCGTCGACGGCGAGCTCGTGCTCTACGTCGAGCGAGGCGGCAAGACGATGCTCTGCTGGTCCGACGACCCCGAGCCCCTCCAGGCCGCGGCAGACGCGCTCGCGCTCGCCGTGCGTGAAGGGGCTCTCGGCCGCCTCACCGTCGAGAAGGCCGACGGAGCCTCGGTGCTCGGCTCTGACCACCCGCTCGTCCAGGCGCTCTCGCAGGCGGGCTTCCACATGACCCCGCGAGGCCTGCGCCTGCGTCGCTGACCGAGAGGTGCCTGTCGCGGAGGTCGGCGCCGACAATCCGTGTCGGCGACCCACAGCGCTGGCGCTGCCGGGGTGTCTAGGGTGGAGTCGCGCTGACGCTGCGGGAGCGTCGCCGCACAGAGATTCCGAGACCAGGAGGTGGCGTGCCCGAGGGAGACACCGTGTGGCGCACCGCCACCCGCCTCAACGAGGCCCTCGCGGGCCGCGAGATCGTCGAGTCCGACCTGCGGTGGCCCGAGATCTCGACCGTGGACCTCACCGGCCGCACGACGCTCGAGGTCGTGAGCCGGGGCAAGCACGTGCTGCACCGGATCGAGGGCGGACTCACCCTGCACTCGCACCTGCGCATGGAGGGGCAGTGGCGCGTCGAGGCGACGCCGGGGCTCGCCGCGCGGTGGCGGCGCAACCCGCAGC
>NZ_JBFULD010000562.1:0-1281 GCF_056400505.1 Terrabacter sp. P5_B1 | reverse complement strand
GTCCTGCTTCTGGGCCTCCTTGAGCGCCTTGCGCTTGCCGCGTCGGCTCACCGCCGTGCCGTAGATGTCGGTGCGCAGCACCCCCACGACGCTGAAGATGAAGATCCACAGCAAGGCCAGCAGACCCAGCCGCAGCAGGGTCAGGGTCAGTTCACTCATGCGTCACCCGACGTCATCGCCCCAGGGAGGTCCGCGGAGATCATCGGGCTCACCGGCGTCCCGCGCGGAACGTCGCGGACGTGCGGCCGATGGTCAGGCGGTCGCCGTCCTGCAGCCGCTGGCTCGAGATGCGGTCGCCGTTGACGAAGGTGCCGTTGGTCGAGTTGAGGTCGCGGATCGAGGTGACGAGGTGCGGCCCGTCGGTGGTGACGCGGATCTCGCTGTGCCGGCGTGACACGCCGGGGTCGTCGATGACGATGTCGGCGGTCTCGTCGCGGCCGAGGGTGGTGAGGCTGCCGAGGAGGGGGTAGCGGTCACCGGCGATGTCGAGCCACGGGCGGGCGGAGGGGTTGGACCGCGAGGCGGGGCGCTGGACCGGGGCCTCGTCGACGGCCGTCCCGGCACTGGCCTGCGGCCGGGGTGCGGCGGGTGCCTGCTCGCGGGCGGAAGGCTCGCGCCCGGCGGCCTTCGCGGTGGCGGGCCGGACCCGGAAGACGCCGGTCTCGAGGCCCTCGCCCTCGACGAGCTGCACCTCGAGGGGTCCGCCGGGCTGGTAGCCCTGGGAGTCGGCGTGCTCCTGCGCTGCGGCGACGAGGTCGTCCGACAGGTCCTCCTCGTAGTCACCGAGCCGGTCGTAGTCGGTCTGGCTGAGCTCGATGGTGTAGAGGTTCGGCACCATCGCGCGGCCGTGACCGAGCAGGGCGGCGCGATCGTCCATGGCGCGACGGATCGCGGACGCGATCTCGACGGGCTGCACCTCCGACTTGAATGCCTTGGCGAAGGCGCCGTGGACAGCCTTGGCCAGACCGTGCTCGACACGGTTGATGATTCCCACGCCGTCTCCTCCTTCGTGTTGAGCGCTCTTGCCGGGCGCCTCATCGTAACCGGGTCGGCCCCGGCACCCCCCAACCGACAGCCGGAGGGCCCCCGCGCGGCACCCGTCCGGGCCCCGATCCTGGATGCGTGGATTTGTCCTCTCGCGCGGTCATGGGACGATCGCACGGGTCCCGAGGCGGGACCGCGCACATGGTCAGGCCAGCAAGGAGTGCTCGATGGGCAAGGACGAGACCGGCACCACCGAGAGCCAGGGCATCCCCGGCTTCTCGACGTACAGCTCCATCC
>NZ_JBFULD010000561.1:0-1292 GCF_056400505.1 Terrabacter sp. P5_B1 | reverse complement strand
GCTGCAGGGCTCGCGGCGCTGGCGGTCCTCGTCACGGTCGGCGCGCTGCGACCGGAGCCAGCCGGAGGGTCGGGGCTGCCGACGGTCGTGATGGTCCGAGATGTCGCGGCCGGCCAGAGACTCGGTCCCGACGACGTGTCGGTGGCGACGAGACCTGACGGGCAGCGGCCACGGTCCGCCCTGTCGAGGCCTGGAGCGGCGGTCGGCCGCGTCGTCGCTGCACCGCTCACGGTCCACGACGTCGTGACGCCCGAACGCCTGCTCGGTGGTGACCTGCTGGCGGGCCAGCCCGCCGACCGGGTCGCCATCAGCGTCCCCGTCCTCGACGCCGCGTCCGCCGGGGTGCGGCCGGGCGACCACGTCGACCTCTACGCCACCGGCTCCGGGTCACGGGCTGCGACCGACGTCGTCGTCCTGGCCGTTCGTGATGCCGAGGAGTCGACCGGACTGGGTGCCGCAGCGCCGGCGCGCATCACCCTCGCGCTCGATCCCGGCCAGGCCACCGAGGTCGCGCGCGGGCTCAGCGCACTCCAGGCCGGCCAGAGCCTGGTCGTTGCGGTCCGGCACGGGTCAGCCGCGGGGCAGTAGGCTCGGAACGCCGGGTCGCTCGTCACATGAGTCACTCTGGTCACCGAGTCGCACGCAAAGGTGCGCGCTCAGCTGGGACACGCAGGACCCGCGGGGACGGCTCGAGACTCCCGCCAGAACCCCCCGGGGCACCGGGACGAGCCCCGTCCAGGGGCACAGAAAGGGACGCTCATGATCAAGGGTTTCAAGGATTTCCTGATGCGGGGCAACGTCGTCGACCTCGCGGTCGCCGTCGTCATCGGTACCGCATTCGGCCAGGTCGTCACCGCGTTCGTCGCGGTCATCATGGATGTCATCGGCAAGCTCGGTGGCACTCCCGACTTCTCGAACTGGAAGCCCGGAGGCGTCAAGCTCGGCGTGTTCGTCACGGCGCTCATCAGCTTCCTCATCGTGGCGGCCGCGGTCTACTTCATGGTCGTCGTGCCCATGAACCACCTCGCCGAGCGGCGCCGGAAGGGCGTCGAGCCCGAGCCGGAGGCGCCTTCGGAGGAGATCATCCTGCTGACCGACATCCGCGACAGCCTCCGCGCCCGCTGATCCCACCCCGGAGCGGGCCTTCGACGTCCACGTCGAGTGCCCACTTGCCGACCCCACCACGAGTGCCCGCTTCGCGACGTTCCCCGGCCGGGGGCGTCGGGAAGTGGGCACTCGACTTTCCCAGTCAGCCGGCCGGTCAGTCGGTCGGGTCGGTGGGCTGGGTGGGC
>NZ_JBFULD010000560.1:0-1294 GCF_056400505.1 Terrabacter sp. P5_B1 | reverse complement strand
GCCCTGTCCGTCTGGGCGAGCGCGACCGGGTGCCAGCACCTGACGCAGCACGATGCCGCCGACCTCATCGCGGCTCGACGGACCGACCCGGACCTGTGCCTGCTCGTCGACGACGTGGAGCTCGTGGACGGCAGCCCCGTCGAGGCACCGCTCGTCGAGGTCGCGCGGCTCGTCGACGACACGCACGGGCTTCTCGTCGTCGCCGGCGAGCTCGCACGAGCGAACGGTGCCTTCCGAGGTCTCGTGCCCGAGGTGGCGCGAGACGGCTTCGGCATCCTCCTCGGTGCGTCGGTGCCTGCAGACGGCGACGTCCTCGGCGTCCGGCTCGACCCCGAGAGGATCCGATGCCCGGGCCGCGGACACCTCGTGCTCGACGGCTGCGCGACGACGATCCAGGTCGCCCACCTCGACCCGGCGACGGCGTTGACCGCGACCTCACGCTCGGACGACAGGCGGCGCCCAGCCTGTTGACCCGGTCGCCGTCCTCACTCCCGACCGCCTCCCGCAGGTCGGACCTGCGGGCCACGAGTCCGCCAGGTCTGCCACGCTCGTGGCCGACACCACTTTCAGGAGGACCCATGCCTCGCGGCGCCCGAGAGATCACCCTGCGCTTCCTCGCTGCGCCGACCGATGCCGGCTACTCCGGGACCGTGGGTGGAGGACGGGTCCTCGAGTGGATCGACAAGGCGGGCTACGCCGCGGCAGCCGGCTGGAGCAGGACCTACAGCGTCACGGCGTACGTCGGCAACGTGCGCTTCACGCGCCCCGTCCACGTCGGCGACCTCGTCGAGGCCACCGCCCGGATCATCCACACGGGCACGACGAGCCTGCACATCCTCGTCACCGTCTCGGCGGGCAACCCCAAGGACGGCGACCTGCGCCCGACGACCGACTGCATCATGGTCTTCGTCGCGGTCGACGAGCACGGCAAGCCCACCCCGGTCCCCCAGATCGTCCCTGAGGACGAGCTCGACCGCGAGTGGCAGGAGAGCGCCGTCACGCGCATCGCCCTGCGGGGCGAGATCGCTGCCGCCATGGCGGCCCAGACCTACAGCGACGCGGGCACGGCGCCACGGGTCGTGCTGCGTTTCCTCGCCGCGCCCACCGACGTCAACTGGGGCGGCAAGGTGCACGGCGGCATCGTCATGCGCTGGATCGACGAGGCCGCCCACGTGCTCGCCACCCGGTGGACCGGCTCGGCCTCCAACGTCGCCGTCTACGCCGGTGGGGTGCGCTTCTACCGGCCGCTGCGGATCGGCCACCTCGTCGAGGTCGAGGCCCGGCTGCTCCTCAC
>NZ_JBFULD010000559.1:0-1302 GCF_056400505.1 Terrabacter sp. P5_B1 | reverse complement strand
ACCCGCACGAGCCCGCCGACCTGGCCGTCACGTGGTACGGCCACGCGACGAGCGTCGTCGAGCTCGACGGGCGGCGCTTCCTGCTCGACCCCGTCTTCGGCAACCGGGCCTCGCCGTCCGTGGTCGCCGGACCCAAGCGGCTGCACCCGGTGCCCGGTCGCATCGCCGAGATCCCGCACCTCGACGCGGTGGTCATCAGCCACGACCACTACGACCACCTCGACGAGCCGTCGATCAGGCAGCTCGAGCGCACCCACCAGCCGCACTACGTCGTGCCGCTCGGGGTCGACGCGCACCTGCGCGCGTGGGGCGTGCCGACGGCGCGCATCACGAGCCTCGACTGGCGCGAGGAGACCGAGATCGCGGGCGTCCGCATCACGTGCACCGAGGCCCGGCACTTCTCGGGGCGCGGCTTCGTGCGCAACCAGACGCTGTGGGCGGCGTGGTCGCTGCACGGTCCGCGCCATGCGGTCTTCTTCGGCGGCGACTCGGGACCGACGCACCGCTACGCCGACATCGGCGCCGACCTCGGGCCTTTCGACCTGACGATCATCCCGATCGGCGCCTACAGCGTCCACTGGCCCGACATCCACCTCAACCCCGAGCAGGCGATCGAGGCCCACCTCGACGTCAACAAGGGCGAGACCGACGCGGTGCTGCTGCCCATCCACTGGGCCACCTTCAACCTCGCCACGCACTGGTGGAGCGAGCCCATCCGCTGGGCGCGGCGGGCCRCCGCCGAGCGCGGCGTGCGGATGGTCGCCCCACGCGTCGGCACGCGGATCGAGCTGAGCGGCAACGACATCGACGAGGCCGTCGCCGCGCACCAGGACCCGTGGTGGGAGGCGTGCGCCGCGCCCGACGACCGGGACTGAGCCCCCAGGCGGGCTGACAGACCGCCATCAGCAGACGTCGTGCGGACTCTCGAGCACATCGTCGATCGCGTATGCCGGGTCGTGGCGGTCCGTCGGTCTGCTGAGCGCCGCGCTGGCCGGCTCGCCCGGCGCGGCAGGCGCGACAGGCACGCGGAAGATCCAGCGCCGCATCGCCACGAACCGGGCGGCCGTCGACAGGACGTTGGCCCCGGCGACCACCACGGTCTGCACGGCCGTGCCAGCGTCGGGGACGAGCACGGCGAGCGCGACGGTCGTGGCGGCATACGTGATCGCGAAGATGACGAGCGCCTGGCCRTGCTGGGAGACCATGTTGCGACGACCCGACACCGCGAAGGTCCACGCCCGGTTGAGCGCGGTGTTGCACACCGTCGCGATGACCAGGGCGACCCCGTTGGCCAGCTGGGAC
>NZ_JBFULD010000558.1:0-1312 GCF_056400505.1 Terrabacter sp. P5_B1 | reverse complement strand
GCGTCGGGGTGCTGCGCGCCGAGGCGGCCCTGCGCGGCGACCCACCGCCGCGCCTGCTCAACGGCCCGGAGCAGGACGTCATCCTGCGTGACCTGCTCGCCGGGCACGCCTCCGGAGAGGTGGCAGGGCCCGAGTGGCCCGACGAGCTCCGGGAGGCGCTGACGACGCGCGGCTTCCGCAACGAGCTTCGCGACCTGCTCATGCGGTCGGTCGAGCTCGGGCAGGGGCCTGACGACCTGGCCCGGCTCGCCGTCGAGCACGACCGGCCCGAGTGGGCAGCGGCGGCACACGTGCTGCGGGAGTACGACCAGGTCACCTCGTTCACCCGGCACGGGTCCTACGACCCCGCCTGGGTGCTGACGGCCGCCGCCGAGCTGCTCGACGACGACCTGTCGGCCCTCGACCGTCTCCACGAGCGCATCCGTCTCGTCGTCGTCGACGAGGCCCAGGAGCTGACCTCCGCCGCGGCCCGGCTGCTCCGCGTCGTCGCCCGTCCCGGGGGGCCACGGGTCGTCCTCATCGGCGACCCCGACGTCGCCGTCCAGACCTTCCGTGGCGCCGACCCGCGCTTCCTCGCCGACGGGTGGACCGACCTCGCCGGCGCCGGGCGCGACCCGCGCTTCGTCGGCGGCCTCTTCGACCTGCTCGACGACCGCGACGGGGGCGAGACCGTCGTCCTGGACCGCACGCACCGGCTGGGCGCCGCCATGGCCGGCGTGGCCGACCGGGTGTCCCGGCGCATCGGCGCGCTCGGCGGCGGGGAGTAGCGACGGCTGACGTCGGCGACGGACGATCCGGCACGCGGCACCGTCGAGGTCGCGTTGCTGCGGTCGGCCGCCCAGGAGACGGCGCACGTCGCGGCCCTGCTGCGACGCGCCCACCTCGTCGAGGGCGTGCCGTGGACCGACATGGCTGTCGTCGTGCGCGGCTCCGGGCGTGCCGACACGATGCGTCGGCTCCTCGGTCAGGCCGGGGTCCCGGTCGAGGCCGGCAGCGCCGAGGCCCCGGTGCGCGACGAGAGCGCTGTGAGACCGCTCCTGCACCTGCTCGAGGAGAGCATCGAGATCGCGCGTGCCGAGCAGCGCGGCGAGACCCACACCATCGACCCGGTCCGGGCCGCTGACCTCGTCCTCTCTCCGGTCGGCGGGTCCGACACCGTCGGACTGCGGCGACTGCGGCGACTCCTGCGACAGGACGAGCTCGCCGCTGGCGGCGGACGGTCCAGCGACGAGCTGCTGGCCGAGCTGCTCCAGTCGCCGCCGCGCGCCCGGACGCTCGGGTCGACCGCGCGACCTGCCGACCGCATCGCGCC
>NZ_JBFULD010000557.1:0-1326 GCF_056400505.1 Terrabacter sp. P5_B1 | reverse complement strand
CCCCGAGACGGCGACGCAGCGGCTCGGGCGCCTGCTCGACATGGTGCCGTGGCTGCTCCAGCACCGCGGCGTGCCGATCTCCGAGGCCGCGCGCGAGTTCGGCGTCGACGAGGACCAGGTCGTCGAGGACCTCGAGTTGCTCTTCGTCTGCGGCACACCGGGCTACGGCCACGCCGAGCTCATCGACGCCCAGTGGGACAGCGGCCACATCTACCTCGACAACGCCGACGACATCGCCGCTCCCATGCGCCTGACCCGCGACGAGGCGGTCACCCTGACGGCCGGACTGCAGGCCCTGGGCTCGACGCTGGTCGGGTCCGACGTCGCCGAGCGCACGCTCGACAAGATCAGGGTGGCGGCGGCGACGACCGTCGGCGAGCCGACGGGTCGCATCGACCTCGACCTCGACGACGGCAGCCAGCACCCGGCCATGGCGACGCTCAAGGACGCCTTCGCTCGCGGCCGGCGGGTGCACCTGCGCTACTACGTCGCCACGCGGGACGAGTCGACCGAGCGCGACGTCGACATCATGCGCATCCTCAACCTCGACGCGCAGTGGTACGTCGAGGGCTACTGCCACCGCGCCCAGGACGTCCGGCTCTTCCGGCTCGACCGCGTCGAGGACGTCTCCGTGCTCGATGTCGACGGCACGCCCCCGAGGCAGGCGCGTCCCCGCGATCTCGACGACGTGTTCGTCCCCGGCGAGAACGACGTCACCGTCGTCATCGAGGCAAGTCGCTGGGCGGCCTGGATCGCGGACTACTACCCCAACGAGGGGGTCGAGCGTGGGCCCGACGGGTCGCTGCGGGTGACCCTCAAGGTCGCCGACCCGGCTCTCGTCCGGCGCCTCGTCCTGCGCCTCGGGGGAGAGGCGCGGGTCGTCGAGCCGCCGGAGCTCGTCGACGCAGTGGCCGACGAGGCGCGGTCCGCGCTGGCGGCCTACGGCGAGCCCGGCTGAGGGCCACGCTCCCGCACGGCGCACAGGTCCGGTTCACCGAGCGCACGTATGCTGGTCACCTGCAGCACCGAGGCTGCACCATGACGGTTCCGATCCGGACCGGCCTTCGACGAGGAGACGTAACCATGCCCAACCTGGGTGCCCCCGAACTCATCATCATCGCGGTCGTGCTCATCGCCCTGTTCGGCTGGAAGAAGCTCCCCGACATGGCTCGCAGCCTCGGCCGTTCCGCCCGGGTCTTCAAGTCCGAGGTCGACGAGCTGAAGAAGGACGGCAAGCCCGTCCCCAGCGACGCGGCACGGACCACCGTGCCCGGCGACGTCGTCGACGCGGACGCCGAGCGGCGCGCCGCCGAGGCCCGCCTGGCG
>NZ_JBFULD010000556.1:0-1344 GCF_056400505.1 Terrabacter sp. P5_B1 | reverse complement strand
TCGTCTGGGTGCTCGGCGCCGCCGTCGTGGCGCTCGTCGCGACGCTCGCCTACGTCCTGCTGTCGGGTTCGCACCCGGCCACCCCGCCGGCCAGCGGCAAGCCCGCAGCGAGCTCCCCAGCGCCGTCCTCGGCTCCGCCCACGACGTCCGCTCCGGCCGGGGGCAGCGCCGTTCCCGCCGGTCTGGTCGGCCGGCAGCGCGATGCCGCGGTCCGCGAGCTCATCGGCTCCGGGGTCAACGTGCGGTGGGTCCTCGTGCGCTCGACGCAACCGGACGGCACGGTCATGGGGTCCTTCCCTGCGGAGGGCCAGCCCCTGACGAAGGGCCAGACGGTGGCCCTCGTCGTGAGCCGCGGACATGCACCCGAGCAGGTCAGCTCCTCGTTCGTCGTCCCCGACGGGCTCGTCGGCACCAGCGCCTCGGACGCGACCCAGCGCCTGGGCGGCACGGACGTCCGGGTCACGAGGGTCACCATCCCCGCCGCCGGCAAGGAGGGGCAGGTGCTGGCGACATGGCCCGCGGCCGGCGCCCGGACGGCCGACGGGGTCGTCGCGCTCGTCGTGGGCGGTGGCGACAAGGGCGGCTCGTCCAACGGCGGCTGACGTACGACCCGCGGCGGCGAGCACGGCCGGCGGACGCCGCACAATGTGCTGGCACGCGGCCCCGGCCTCGATTACGTTCACCGGGTGACCGCCAACACGCAGACCGCGCGACCCCGGACCGACGTCGACCGCATCGCGGAGAGCTACTTCGAGGCCGCCGTCGCCCTCAGTCCCATCAACGCGACCTTCCTCGGCGTGCCCGGGGGCGAGGAGGACCTCGACGACCTCTCGCCCGCCGGTAACGCCGCCGCCGCCGAGCTGCGCCGGACCACGCTGGCCCAGCTCGCCGCCGCCACCCCGAGCGACGACGTCGACCGGGTCACCGTCGACGCCATGACCGAGCGCCTCCAGCTCGCCCAGGACCGGTATGCCGCAGGGCTCGACGAGATGTCGCTCAACGTCCTCGCGTCGCCCCTCCAGAGCGTCCGCGACGTCTTCGACCTCATGCCGCAGCAGACGGCGGAGGACTGGCGCGTCTTCGCGACCCGCATGGGCAAGATCCCGGCCGCGCTCGAGGGCTACCAGGAGGCGCTGCTCCTCGCCCGCGAGCGCGGGCAGGTCTCGCCGCGCCGCCAGGTCGAGGCCTGCGCCGAGCAGTCGCGCGACCTCACCGCCGACGACGCCTACTTCGCCAAGATCGTGGCCGACGCCACGGTCGGCGGCGAGCCGTTGGAGGGCGAGCTCGCGGCCGCGCTCGCCGCCTCCGCGCAGGCTGCCTCGACGGCATACGGCGCGATGGCCG
>NZ_JBFULD010000555.1:0-1346 GCF_056400505.1 Terrabacter sp. P5_B1 | reverse complement strand
GCCCTGGCCGGGCGCGGCGTCCACTACGGCTCGAACGCCGGCCAGGCGGCGGCCTGCACGGGCGACGAGGTCTACGTCGTGGGCGCGGCCAACTCCGCCGGTCAGGCGGCCCTCAACCTCGCCCGCTACGCGAGCCGGGTCACGCTCGTGGTGCGGGGTGACGCGCTCGAGGCGAGCATGTCGCAGTACCTCGTCCAGCGGATCCGAGCCGACGAGCGCATCCGCGTCCTCTGCCGCACCGAGGTCGTCGGGGCGGCCGGTGACGGTCACGTCGAGCGGCTGACGCTCTCCGACCGGCACACCGGCGCCACGACGGAGGTCGACGCCGCGTGGCTCTTCGTCTACATCGGCGCCTCGCCGCGCACCGACTGGCTCGGCGCCGACGTCGTGCGCGACGACCACGGCTTCGTGGTGACCGGGCACGACCTCGTCACCGGACAGCCTGCCCACGAGTGGGCGCTCGCACGACCGCCGTTCGCGCTGGAGACGAGCCTGCCCGGGGTCTTCGCCGCGGGCGACGTGCGCTCGGACTCGATGAAGCGGGTCGCCTCCGCCGTCGGGGAGGGCTCGATGTCGGTCTACTTCGTCCACCGGTACCTCGCCACCATCTGACCAGCCGACCGACGGGATCCTGCGATGCTCGAGCTCTCCGACCTGCGGACGGTGCCGCTCTTCGACGGGCTGCGCGACGACCAGCTCGAGGAGCTGCTCGTCGGCGGCGCGGAGGTGCCGATCGTCCCCGGCGACGTGGTCTGGCTCGAGGGCGACCGCGCCGACTACTGGTGGGTCGTCGTCGACGGGGCGCTCGACCTCTCGCGCCACATCGGCCGTGAGGACGTCGTCGTCGGCCGGATGGACGTGCCCGGGCGCTGGGCCGGCGGATTCCGGGCCTGGGACGAGCACGGCGTCTACCTCGCGACGGCCCGGGGAGTCGTGGCGGGGCGGCTGCTGCGCGTCCCGGCCGAGCGCCTCCACGAGCTGGCCAACGTGTGGTTCCCCTTCGCGGCGCACCTCGTCGCCGGCCTCTACGGCACGGCCCGGTCGATCGAGGCGACGGCCCGCCAGCGCAGCGGGCTCGTCACGCTCGGGACCCTGGCAGCCGGTCTGGCCCACGAGATCAACAACCCTGCAGCCGCGGCCGCGCGCTCGTCCGCCGAGCTCGAGCGCGCCTGTGACGGGCTGCTCGACGCGTTGCGCCAGATGGCGACCAGCGGCGTGACCGCGACCCAGTTCGGCGAGCTCGACGCGCTGCGTCGCGAGCTCGCGCCACGCACGGCGCTGCCGGACCCCCTCGAGACGGCCGACCGGGAGGAGGAGCTGGGTGACTGGCTGGACCGCTCCGGGGT
>NZ_JBFULD010000554.1:0-1351 GCF_056400505.1 Terrabacter sp. P5_B1 | reverse complement strand
GGGCAACGGGTTCGTGGGCACTCGACGGTCGGAGCGGGTCAGTCGTCGGCGAGGGTGCGCTCGAAGAGGGAGTGGATGGCCTCGGGGAGGTGCGGCTCGTGGATCATCACGTCACAGCCGACCTCGTCGCAGACGATGGAGTAGATGTACGCGTCGGGGTGGGTGCCCTCGGTCGAGGCCGCGATGCGCTGGAGCGTCGGCGCCCCGAGCAGGTGCTGCCAGTCCCTGGCGTCCCGCTCGGGAAGCTCGCCCAGTGCCACCCGCCGCTCGCGCACCAGGCCGGCGAAGCCGCCGCTGCGCCGTAACACCACCCGGGTATCGGCTCCCGGCGTCGCACGGCTGCCCGCACGGTCACCACCGGAGCCGGCGTCCGAGCCCTGCCCCGCACCGGTGGACGGGGGCACCTCGGCACCTGCCGCCAGCACGCCGACCTGCTCCCACGCCGACCGCACCGCACTCTGCTCGGCGGACCCCTCTCCGTGCATGGTCCCGGCCGCGGCCACGGTGAGACCTGCGAAGGTCGCGAAGTCACAGTCCGCCTTGATCCCGTCACCCGACAGGACGGCATACCAGATCGCCCCGGGGGCGTCCCACGCGTTGCCGCCGATCGCCTCGGCCGCGAGCACGAAGGCGCGGTTGGGGATGCCGGAGTTGATGTGGACGCCGCCGTTGTCGTCCTGGGTGTCGACGTAGTGGGCCATGTCCGCCGGCTGCGGGTCCTTGCCGAGCCGCGGGTCGTCGTAGGCCGTGCCGGGGTTGCGCATGTCGCGGAGCGCCCGCCCCTTGACCGAGGGGTTGAGCAGCTCGGCACCCACGAGCCAGTCGGCCTGCGCCGCGCTCTGCCCGAGGGCCTTCTGCTTGACGAGGACCCCGAAGACGTCCGAGATCGACTCGTTGAGCGCGCCCGACTGCCCTTGGTAGAGCAGGCCGGCCGTGTGCTCGGTGACGCCGTGCGCGAGCTCGTGGCCGATGACGTCGAGGCTCTTGGTGAACGGCTCGAAGATGACGCCGTCACCGTCGCCGAACACCATCTGCGTGCCGTCCCAGAAGGCGTTGTCGTAGTTGCGGCCGTAGTGGACGCTCGCGAGCAGCGGCATCCCCTTGCCGTCGAGCGAGTCGCGGCCGTAGGCGGTCGACCACAGCTCCCAGGTCGCGCCGAGTCCGTCGTAGGCCTGGTTGACCGCGTCGTCGCCACTGGGCGCACCACCTTCGGACCGCACCTTCGTCCCCGGCGTCGTCTGGGTGCCCTGGGCGTCGAAGATCGTGCGGTGCGGCGCAGGAGCTCCCGGGCCCGTCGCGTCGGGCCGGCGCGGCGCGGTGCGCCCCGTGGGCCGAGCGGTCGGTGTGCGCC
>NZ_JBFULD010000553.1:0-1357 GCF_056400505.1 Terrabacter sp. P5_B1 | reverse complement strand
CATCACCCACCTGCCGACCGGGCTCGTCGTGTCGTGCCAGAACGAGAAGTCGCAGCTGCAGAACAAGGAGGCGGCGATGCGCGTCCTGCGGGCCCGCCTGCACCAGCTGGCGCAGGACGAGGCCGACGCGGAGGCGAGCGCCGCGCGCCGGTCGCAGGTGCGCACCGTGGACCGCTCGGAGCGCATCCGCACCTACAACTTCCCGGAGAACCGGATCTCCGACCACCGCACCGGCTACAAGTCCTACAACCTCGACGCCGTGCTCGACGGCGACCTCGACCCGGTCGTGCAGTCCGCCCTCGACGCCGACGAGGCCGCGAAGCTCGCGGCGCTCGCCGACGACGGGTCGAGGGCATGACGGAGGGCGTGACCGACGGCACGAACGACGGCACGACCGACCTGCGTGACGGCATCCGGGCCGCCGCCGCGCGGCTCCGAGACGCGGRGGTGGCCTCAGCCGACGTCGACGCCGTCGAGCTCGCCGCCCACGTGCTCGGCGTCGACGCCTCCGAGGTGCGGCGCCTCATGGTGCTCGGCGGCCGCACGCTCCCGGGGGCGTATGCCGTCCTCGTCGACGAGCGCGCGGCCCGGGTCCCGCTCCAGCACCTCACCGGCCGCGCCCACTTCCGCAGGCTGACGCTGTCGGTCGGTCCGGGGGTCTTCGTGCCCCGCCCGGAGACCGAGGTGCTCGTCGACCTGGCCCTCGGCGAGGTCGACCGGGTCCGTTCGCTCGACCAGCCGCACCCGGTCCGGGTCGTCGACCTGTGCTCGGGTTCCGGGGCGATCGCCCTGTCCGTCAAGGACGAACGTCCGGACGTCCAGGTGCGTGCTCTCGAGCTGTCACCCGACGCCTACGCCTGGGCGGTCGCCAACCGCGACCGGCTCGGTCTCGACGTCGAGCTCGTGCAGGGCGACGCGACGCGGCCGTGCTTCGAGGACTGGGCGCGCGCCGTCGACGTCGTGACGATCAACCCGCCGTACATCCCCGTCGGTGCCGTGCCCCTCGACCCCGAGGTCCGTGAACACGACCCCGAGCTCGCGCTCTACGGCGGCAGCGAGGACGGGCTGGGCATCCCGCTCGCCGTCACGAGGGTGGCCGCCGGACTGCTGCGCCCGGGCGGGTGGGTGCTCATCGAGCACGCCGACTCGCAGGGAGAGAGCCTGCCGGCCCGGCTGGGGCGCACGGGGGAGTGGGTCGAGGTCAGCGACCACCCCGATCTCGGTGGTCGCCCGCGCGTCACCCGGGCCCGTCGCTCAGGCTGACCCCTCGCCGTTCTGGTGTGGACGGGTGCCCGTGCCTCAGTCGGAGGCGCCGGTGGCGGCCGACACCAGGGCGGCGGCACAGGCGCGGGCCACC
>NZ_JBFULD010000552.1:0-1371 GCF_056400505.1 Terrabacter sp. P5_B1 | reverse complement strand
GGCCCTGCCCCCGCTGAGCCGCGTTGACACCTTCGGCGCCAAAGATACGGCGCAACCATCGCCTCGACACGGGCTTCCGAGAACTTGGTCGGACACACTCCCCGGGTGGCAGCGAGGATGGAGCGAGGGCGGTCCGTCACCGCTGCCGCCGACCGTCTCGAGGCGCTCCCGCTCGCTCAAGCGCCTCTCGATGACCCCGGACGCCGAAGGTCGGCCGTCCGGAGCTGGTGCAGCAGGATGGCCAGGCGGGGCTCGACTCGCAGCAGGCGCACTTTCGACCAGGTGTGCAGCAGTGCCGTGAGCAGGTCGATGGTCTCCCAGAGCAGCACGCGCCCCGGGGTGACCGGCGCATGGACGCGGTACTCGTCGAGGAAGAGGTCGCAGAACCCGTCGAGCAGCCCCAACCGCTCGGCGAGCAGGTCCGCCCGGTAGCCGTCGGGTGACGCGGCCAGTGCCGTGACACCGATGTCGCGCAGCTTGCCGCGGAACCGGCCCAGGTCGAGGCCGGGCTCGGCCATCGCCGCTCCGTCGAAGTCGATGAAGGCGAGGTGACCGCCGCCGAGGAGGACCTGGGCGGGCCTGAAGTCATGGTGGGCACAGACGACCGGGTCGGCGCCGGTCGCCCTGTCGAACGCCTCGAGCCGGGTGAGCAGGGGCTCTCCCGCCTGTCGCAGCCCGGGCACGGTCTGCGACAGGCGGTMGAGGACCTCGCGGGTCTCCGTGAGCTCGTCGGTCCAGTCGACCGCGCGGGTGTAGCGCGCGCCGCTGAGGTGAAGCGCGGCGAGCGCCGCGGCGGTACGTCGCAGCTCGGTTGCGAGGGTCTCGAGCAGAGGTGGATCCATCTGCTCGAAGGCCTGGCGGGCCAGCTCCTTGAGCGTCCGTTCCTCGGGCACCGGTCCTTGGAGGAGGACCCGTTCCTCCGGCAGGTAGCCGAGGGGCTCGGCGAGGCGCACGTGCTCCCCGCCGGCGAGGTCGGTGTGCCACAGAGCGGTCATGGCCTCGTGCGCGACCGCGCCCTTGTCGCCCTGGTGCGTCTTGGCGACCACCCGGATCGGAAGTCGATCCGAGGGCGGATCGAAGGTGAGGTCGTACACGATGGTGCAGCGGCTGCCCGGCTTGTACCGGACCACGTGCGGGGTGCTGGAGGCGACCGTGGCCTCGGGGTACGCACCTGCCCGGAGCATGCGTTCGATGATGCGTGCCGATGCCTCCGGCTCGGAGAGGGCGCCGAGGCTGGGCAGTCCAGGGTCCTCCTCCTCGGTGCGCAGGTGGAGGCGCAGGTCCGGCAGGAAGACCTCGTGCCCCGGCTCGCCGAACCCGACCGCGGACCCCGCCAGCGGCAAGGGCGGGGCGGGACGCGACGGCGGGTGG
>NZ_JBFULD010000551.1:0-1374 GCF_056400505.1 Terrabacter sp. P5_B1 | reverse complement strand
GGCGCGACACCGGGCAGCACCTGCCAGACGCTGCGGGGCCGCGCTCGCGGGGTGGGGACGGTCCGGGCCGCGACGAGGGCGGCGGCGGCGCGCAGTGCACCGAGGTGGGCGTCGCGGTAGCGCTCGGAAGCCTCGGTGGTGCGGCAGGCGGACTCGAGCGTCGCCCGGGCCCGCTCGAGCAGGTCGAGCACGGCGACCGAGATGGGTGGGCGGCGCAAGGGGGCGGCGGTCACGGTGGTCTCCTCTCTTTCTCCGAACCGGGAATGGTCAGTCGGCAACCCGGACGAGCGACCACCGGTCGCCGTGCGGGGACTCGTCATGGGCCAGGTCGTAGACCCCGGGCGTGAACGACCAGCCGGGGCTCGCCTCGACGCGCCAGACGTGCTGCTCGCTCGCCGCTGCGACGAGCGTCTCGCCGGGACGCACCTGGGCCTCGTCGGCCTCGAGCGCGTCGCGCCACCACGCCCGTCGTTCGCGCCAGTGCGCGAGGACGCCACGCACGACGTAGAGGCGTCCTCGCCAGATGAACGCCTCGGGCGGCGGCTCGAGGGACCCGACCTGTAGGGGTCCCGGGACCGACTCGGACGTCCCGGCAGTCCGAGCCTGYCGAACCGCTCCTGACTGCTCCCGCTCGCGCACTCTCACCTGCACGGAGTCACTGAACCTACGCACCACGACACGTCTCCCTCGGACACGTCGAGGCCGACATCCCGACCCGGACCACCCGCGCTCCACACGAGCGGCCCGACACCAACCGACGACTGAACTGACAACCTGACTGACCTTCATAGTTCGAACACCTGTTCGATACTCGAAGCCTAACCCCTGCCGCCGACAGGCTGTCAAGACGGTCCACGGGACGTTGCGACCCTGGGGCGAAGCCCGCTCCCCCGGTCCGTTCCGTCCCGATACGGGCCAATCTGAGTAGGTGTGCTCAGGCCGTTGCGTCCCGGGCGTCGGCAGAGTGGGGCCAGCGGGTCCGGTCCGCGAACGGTGAGGTGCAGGGGTTCACTCCGCTCACGGATCGGGCCCCTTCCGCTGCCTGCCCACTGAGCGCGTCCCGTTGCGTGGCCTCCGGGAATGCGGGAGCGTCGGGACGTTGGACCCGTGCTCGGCCGTCCGGCCCAGCAGCAGACGCACCGGCGCGCCAGCGACCGGCGCACGACCGAAGGAGTGTCGTGGGCGCCGAGCTCATCCCCATGGCCTTCACCACCGGGTGGGGCAGCGGAATCAACGCGTACGCGGTCGTGCTCGTCCTGGGACTCGCCGACAAGATCTGGGGCTTCAGCCAGATCCCGAACGCCCTCGCCCGCACCGACGTGCTCATCGGCGCAGCGATCCTCTTCGCGGTCGAGATGCTCGCCGACAAGATCC
>NZ_JBFULD010000550.1:0-1394 GCF_056400505.1 Terrabacter sp. P5_B1 | reverse complement strand
GCCTCGCGGCGGCGCGCCGAGTAGTACTCGATGATGGCGCCCCGGTCGTGCGCCGCGGCCACCCCGCGAAGGTCGCCGACCCGCTCCCAGAGCCGGATCGCGTCCGTGATGGAACCGATCGCCTCAGCGAGCCGGCTCACCATGTACTGCTCCTGGCCAAGTACTTCGAGCATGCGCGCACGCGCTGCCCCCGCGGCGTCGCCGCGTTCGAGGGCGAGCGTCAGGAACGCGACTGCCTCCGTGTGGGACCCCGCGCGTGCCGCGTCCTCGGCGGCCAGGGCGGCATACCGGCTCGTCCGCGTCCGGTCGTGGGCCGCTTCGGCATGGTGGGTCAGCACGGCGTGGTCGCCCGACCCGACCTGCTCGAGCGCGTCGAGCAGTCGGGCGTGCAGTCCGCTCTCGACCCCGAGCGGGACCGCGGCGCGTACGGCCCGACGAGCCAGCTCGTGCCGGAAGCCGATCCCGCGCCGGGTGCGGACGAGCAGACCGGTCGCGTCGAGCCGTCGCAGGCAGGGCATGTCCACCCCGAGCAACGGCATGAGCCGGTCGTCGACCGCGTCCGGCGCCGTCGCGACGAGCTGGAGCACCTGGAGGTCGCCGTCGGTCAGCCCGTTGGTGCTGGCCAGCACGGCGTCGCGCACCGATGCGGGCAGCCCGCCACCCGCGTGGCGACCGATCTCGCTGACGTAGAAGGGGTTTCCCCCGGTGAGCCGGTGGACGCTCGCTGCCTCGAGGTCCGTGCCGCGGAGCAGTGTGCTCACGGCCTCGACGCTGAGTGGGGCGAGGGCGACGACCTCCGAGTTCTCCAGCCGAGCCAGGTCGCCGAGCAGCGGGCGCAGCGGGTGACCCGTGCCGATCTCCGCGTCGCGGTAGGTGAGCACGAGCAGGACGGGAAGGGAGTCGATGCGGCGCACGAGGTAACGCAGGGCCTCGGCCGACGCCTCGTCGATCCACTGGACGTCCTCGACGACCACGGTCGTCGGCTCGCGAGAGACGACCGAGACGACGAGGGCCTCGACGTCGTCGCGGGTCGGCGACGCCGGCAGTTCGGCCAGCTCGGGCGCGCCGAGCTCCGCCAGCACGTCACGCACCGGACCCAGCGGACGCGGCGTCGCGAGCGGGTCGCACAGCCCGCGCACGACGCGCATCCCGCCGGGCATGGCTGTGGCGACGCGGAGCAGGCTCGTCTTGCCCGCTCCTGCTTCGCCGGTGACGGCGACCACCCGCCCCGACCGGGCGCTCGCGCGCATCGCCCGGCTGAGCCGCGCGAGCTCGGGCTCGCGCTCCAGAAGCCCCACCTTCGAAGGGTAGGACGGTGGCCCCGGTCCCACACCGGGATTTTCCGAGCGGTGGGCACCGGTCGGGCCGGGAGGTCCTGGACGGTCCTCCCGGCC
>NZ_JBFULD010000549.1:0-1410 GCF_056400505.1 Terrabacter sp. P5_B1 | reverse complement strand
GAGCGGCGCCGCGCCGCCGTGGACCCGACGCACGAGCCCGGCGTCGGAGAGCTCGGCCAGGTCGCGGCGGATCGTGGCGGCGGAGACGCCGAGGCGCACGACGAGATCCTGCACCGAGACGGCTCCGTCCCGAAGCTCGTGGGTGATGGCCCGATGCCGCGTGTAGCGCACACCAGCACAGTGACACACCGATGATCGGAAATGCGCGTTGTTGCGCGGGTCTTGCACGTTTCGCAACCTTGGGCCGGCTCGTAGTCGCCCGGCTCGCAGTGGCCACCACGCGGCATACGCCCGCTTTGAGGTTGTTCACAAGATGCGTCCATACGGTGCAAAGGTGAACCTGCTGCCTCACCTGCCCCTGTGGACCGAGCTGCTCATCTTCCTCGCCAGTGCCGGCGTGATCTGGGTCGCCGGGATCCCACTGTCGAACTACACCGACATCCTGGCCGACCGGCTCCACCTGGGGCAGGCGCTGGGCGGGCTCATCCTGCTGGCCGTGGCGACCAACCTCCCCGAGATCGCCATCACCTACAGCGCCGCCGCAGGCGGCCACCTCGACATCGCGGTGAGCAACATCCTCGGTGGCATCGCGATCCAGACCGTGGTCCTCGTCGCGCTCGATGCGTTTGGCGTGCGCGAACGTCGGCCCCTGACCTACCAGGCCGCGAGCCTCACGCTCGTCATCGAGGGCGCGGTCGTGCTCGCGGTCCTCGTGGTCGTCATCATGGGCACGCAGCTGCCCAAGGACCTCGTCGTCGCCCGGCTCTCGCCCGACGTCGTGCTCATCGCGATCGTGTGGGTGGTCGGGCTGATGCTCACCCAGCGCGCCGGGACCAAGCTGCCGTGGTCCAACAGCGGCGAGGCGCCCGACAGCCAGCCGAAGCCTCGCGGCCACTCGCAGGAGGCTCGGTCGGCCGAGGCCACCCGTCGCGGCGTCAGCACCACCCGCGTCGTCCTGGTCTTCGGCGCCGCCGCCCTGGCCACCCTCGTCGCCGGGGCACTCGCCGAGGAGAGCGGATCCGCGGCCGCCGACCAGGTCGGCCTGTCCGGCGTTCTCTTCGGGGCCACCGTCCTCGCGGCCGCGACGTCCCTGCCGGAGCTCAGCACCGGGCTCACCGCGGTGCGACAGGGCGACTACAAGCTGGCCTTCGGCGACATCTTCGGCGGCAACGCGTTCCTGCCCGTGCTGTTCCTGCTCGCGGTCCTCGTCTCCGGCAAAGCGGTCCTGCCCAACGCGCACGCCGCCGACATCTACCTCACCGGCCTCGCTGCTCTCCTGACGATCGTCTACATGGCGGGCCTCGTCTTCCGCCCGGCCAGGGAGCACGCCCGCCTCGGGATCGACAGCATCGCGGTCCTCGTGCTCTACCTCGTCGGCGTCATCGGACTCGTCGTGCTCCCCCAATAGCC
>NZ_JBFULD010000548.1:0-1414 GCF_056400505.1 Terrabacter sp. P5_B1 | reverse complement strand
CAGGAGGGCGAGCGGCGGCGTCGCCGCACAGCAGTGCACGACCGTGTCCCCACCGTGGGCACCCAGCACGGTCGTGAGTCCGGCCGCGGCCACCTGCGGGTCCAGGCTCGGCAGCCGCCCGAAGCCGGACGACGTCGGGAGTCGGCCGGCCAGGACGGTCGGGAGGCTCGGTTCGTCGACCTGCAGCACGACCTCGGCCCCGGGGACGAGGCTGCGGACCGCGGCGACGTGCAGGCGCACGCCCTCGGCGAGCGACTCGACGAGGTCACGGCAGGCGCCCTCGTCGACGATGACGCGCTCGCCGCGCGAGAGCCACACGTTCGCAGCGAGGGTCCACGGCCCGACGACCTGGAGCTTGAGCGGGCCCACATGGCCGTCGAAGGCCTCGGCGAGCTCGTCGAGGTCCTCGCGCAGCAGGGCCCCGGTGCGTGAGGCGTCGCGCCCGGGCCGGTCGACGAGCCTCCAGCCGATCGGCTGCAGGTCCACCGGCAGCTCGACGAGCAGGCCCGCGGTGCGACCGATCATGTCGGCGCCCGGGCCGCGGCTCGGCAGCTCGGGCAGGTAGGGCAGCTGGCCGTCGAGGAGGTCGCGCACCTGCGCCAGAGCGTCACGCACGGAGGTGCCGGGCCAGGAGCCGATGCCGGTAGCGAGAGTCACCGCGCCAGCCTAGGCCGCGCCCGAGGTGCCACCGCACCCGCTCGGCATCGGGCGAGCAGTAGCGTGGCGATGGTGCGACCCCACGACCTGAGACGCCGCGACTTCACCGGCCCCGACGACCTCCGCGCCATGCAGGACCTCGTCTCCCGGCTGTGGTCGCCGACGAGCCGCTTCCATCCGGGACAGCTCGCCTGGAGCCGCTACTTCCGTCCCGTCGACCCAGCTGCACTGGACGACGGTGAGGCGATCGCCGTGTGGAGCRAGGGAGACGAGACGCTCGGCTTCGGGTGGGCGGAGGCGCCCGACTGGCTGGAGCTGCAGGTCGACCCGGCCCGGCCCGACGTCGCCGAGGAGGTCATCGAGTGGTTCGAGGAGGGGAGCGACGCGGAGACGCAGTCGGCCCTCGTCATGGAAGGCGATGTGGCCGAGCGGGCCCTCGCGGCAGCAGGATTCGCACCGCAGCCCGGCGAGCCGTTCTTCACCCACCACGCCCTCGACCTCGCCGATCTCCCTCCGGTGCCCAGCGTCCCGGGCTACCGTCTGCGCCACCTCGAGCCGCACGAGGCCCGTGAGCGGGCCGCCGTGCACGCCGCCTCGTGGTCCGACTTCGGGCTGTCGAAGGTCGACGAGCAGGCCTACCGTCAGCTCATGGCCGCGTGGCCCTACCGCATCGACCTCGACTGGGTCGCGGTCGATGCGAACGGCGAGATGGTGGCCTCCGCCCTCGTCTGGCTCGACGACGCCCACGGCGTGGGGC
>NZ_JBFULD010000547.1:0-1416 GCF_056400505.1 Terrabacter sp. P5_B1 | reverse complement strand
ACGACCGTCCGTCCTTCGACCGTCGCAACGACCGTGGCGGCGACCGTTTCGCCAGCCCGGCTCCCGTGAGCTTCGAGGACGCCGAGGCCGAGCGCATGGACGCCGACAACTGGACCAAGGCCATCCGCGCCGACGTCTCCGAGGGTCCCGTCGACGTCGCAGCCGACAACGGCTTCGCGGCYCTCGGCCTGCCCGAGCGCATCGTCGAGCGCCTTGCCCGCGAGGGCATCACCTCGCCGTTCCCGATCCAGACCGCGACCATCCCCGACGCCCTCGCGGGTCGCGACGTCCTCGGCCGTGGCCAGACCGGCTCCGGCAAGACGCTCGCGTTCGGGCTGCCGCTCATCACGCGGCTGCTCGAGGGCCAGGCCCCGCGCCGGCCGCGCAAGCCGCACGCGCTGATCCTCACGCCGACCCGTGAGCTCGCGATGCAGATCTCCGACGCGCTCGAGCCGCTCGTGCACGTCGCCGGCCTGCGCCACAAGCTCGTCGCCGGTGGCCTCAGCTACACGACGCAGATCAACGCCCTCAACAAGGGCGTGGACATCCTCATCGCGACCCCGGGGCGCCTCAACGACCTGCTCGAGCGCGGCGCCGTCGAGATGGACGACATCTCGATCACCGTCCTCGACGAGGCCGACCACATGGCCGAGATGGGCTTCATGGCCGAGATCACGACGAGCCTCGACAAGATCCCGGCCGACGGCCAGCGCCTGCTCTTCTCGGCGACGCTCGACCGCGGCATCGACGCGATCGTCGAGAAGTACCTCACCGACCCGGTGACGCACTCGACGAACGACGCCACGGCCTCCGTCGAGGGCATGGACCACCACGTCCTGCTCATCGACCCGCAGCACAAGAAGGTCATCACGGCCGAGGTCGCGAACCGCGAGGGTCGCACCGTCGTGTTCTGCCGCACCAAGCTGGGCGCCGACCGCATCGCGCTCCAGCTGCGCGAGCAGGGCGTCATGGCGGCCGCGCTCCACGGCGGCCTCAACCAGGGCCAGCGCAACCGCGTCCTCGGCGCGTTCCGCGACGGCACCCTCCCGGTGCTCGTCGCGACGGACGTCGCCGCCCGCGGCATCCACGTCGACGACGTCTCGGTCGTCCTGCAGGTCGACCCGCCGGCCGACCACAAGGACTACCTGCACCGCTCGGGCCGCACGGCTCGCGCCGGTGACAAGGGCACCGTCGTGACCCTTGCGCTCCCGCACCAGCGCAAGACGATGGAGCGTCAGCTCAAGGATGCCGGCCTCGAGATCTCGCCGGTCCGGGCCACGCCCGGCGACGCGACCCTCGCGGCCACCGGTGCGACGACGCCCAGCGGTGTCGCCATCGCCGAGGACGATTTCCAGCGCCTCATCGCCGGTCCGAAGCAGCACCGTCGCGGGCCGGCCGGCCCACGCGGCCCGCGCC
>NZ_JBFULD010000546.1:0-1428 GCF_056400505.1 Terrabacter sp. P5_B1 | reverse complement strand
GGTGGAGCACCGAGGCACGCGAGGGCCGGTGCCGGTCCGTGTCGGTGGGGTCTGGCGGCTCTCCCGTTCATCGCGTGGTCGGTCACGTCGCCCGGACGTGCGCCTCCTCGCCGGTGCGCTCCTCGATGTCCCGTTCCGCCTCCCCGACGAGCTGGTCCGCCAGGTGGCGCAGCGCGCGGGCGACGGCGATCTCGTCCCCGATCCGAGGCGACGCCACGTCGTCGGAGGAGCGGTGGCTCGTCCCCTGGGCACTKAGGCGGTCCGGCGGGTCGGCGACGAGCACGACCGTGGCACTCGTGTCGTCCCCGGACTCGAGCACCGACACACGGATCTGCCACTCGCGGAGGGTCTGCGATCGGTCCTCGGGACTCGTCGGCACCGGCGCCGGCTCGGGGATCGCGGCCTTCTCGTCACCGGGCACGCCGAGGTGGAGCACCGATCCCGGCCCCGGGTAGATCAGGCCGGTGTGACCGTCCGCCCAACGCACGACGAAGGGCGGACCACCGTCGGCTCCGCGGACCTCGAGCACCTCCCCGTCGCGGGTGGCCTCGTCGATGTGCTCTGCCGCAAGGACGATGCGGTCTCCGACATGTGCTCTCACGTTGGCCTCCTCGACCGGTCTCAGATCAGGACAGCACCGGTCGGGGGCGCGCACTCAGGGCCGAAGGGCTCCGAGTCGCAGACCGGTGGGACCCGATCGCGGGACCTTGGGCCCTTGTGCCGGTGCGCGATGTGGGTCTGGGATCGGGACAGGTCGTGCGCCCGCCCGGCCGACGACCCGAGGGAGGCGCCATGGGCACCATGCAGGCGTGGGTCGTCGACGAGCCGGGACCACTGCGCAGGCACCCGCTCGCCCGGGCCGAGCTGCCCATCCCGCAGCCCGGGCCGGGCGAGGTCCTGGTCCACGTCCGGGCCTGTGGGGTGTGCCGCACCGACCTGCACGTCGTCACGGGCGACCTGCCGCGGCACCGGCACCACCTCGTGCCCGGCCACGAGGTGGTGGGCGAGGTCGCCCTCCTCGGCGAGGGGGCCCATCGTTTCGTGCCGGGGGACCGCGTGGGCCTCGCCTGGCTGCGGGCCACGTGCGGCTCGTGTCGATGGTGCCGTTCGGGACGCGAGAACCTCTGTGCCGTCTCGCGCTACACCGGATGGGACGCCGACGGCGGCTACGCGGAGTATGCCGTGGCGCCCGAGGCGTACGCCTACCGGGTCCCGGCCTCGTTCGCGGACGTCGAGGCGGCGCCGCTGCTCTGCGCCGGCATCATCGGCTACCGGTCGCTGCGACGGGCCGAGCTGCCCCCTGGTGGGCGGCTCGGCATCTACGGCTTCGGCGCGAGCGCCCACCTGGGCTACCGGTCGCTGCGACGGGCCGAGCTGCCCCCTGGTGGGCGGCTCGGCATCTACGGCTTCGGCGCGAGCGCCCACCTG
>NZ_JBFULD010000545.1:0-1440 GCF_056400505.1 Terrabacter sp. P5_B1 | reverse complement strand
ACCGCCCCGAGCAGCACCGTCTCGACGAGCTCGCTGCCCCGACGACGCCCGACCCCGACCTCCTCGACGTGCTCACCGGTCTGTTCGCCGACTACCGCGCGACCCGGGCCACGCCGACGGCTGTCGTCGACCTCGACCGTGGCCTGTGGCAGCGGCTCGAGGAACTGGGGCTGACGCGCCTGACCGGCAGCGAGGCCGCGGGCGGCAGCGGTGGTGGCTGGGTCGATGCCGCGGCCCTGCTCGGGCTTGCCGCTGCGGCCGCYGCGCCGGTGCCGCTGGCCGAGCACGACATCCTGGGTGGCTGGCTCCTCGAGGCTGCTGGCCTGCCCAACGAGGGTGGGCTGCGGACCGTGTGCCGTCCGGACCCGTCCGGGGTCGCGCTCAACGTCACGTGGGCGAGGGACGCGAGCCGGATCGTGGCGCTCTGGGAGGACCGGGACCAGTGGCGGGTGGCCGACGTGCCGGTCGAGCGGGTGGCCATCGAGCAGCGCCGCAACCTCGCCGGGGAGCCCAGCGACACGGTCGAGTTCGACCTCGACGACCTCGAGGCCGGCACCGTCGTCGCCCACGAGATCGGCGAGCAGTTCCACCTGCGCGGCGCCCTGGCGAGGTGCGCGCAGGTGGTCGGGGCCATGGAGCGGGTCGTCGAGGTCGTCCTGACCCACGTCCGCGAGCGTGAGCAGTTCGGCCGCCCGATCGGCCGCTTCCAGGCCGTGCAGCACCTCGTGGCCGACATCGCCTCGGAGACCGCGCTGGCGCGGGCGGCCACCGATGCCGCCGTGGCCCGCGCCGCCGCCTCGGACTGGCGCGACCCCGGGATGCTCTTCGCGGTCGGGGTGGCCAAGTCCTGCGTCGGGCATGCCGCGTCGGTCGTCGTCCGGGGCGCGCACCAGGTGCTCGGCGCGATCGGCACGACCCTCGAGCACGAGCTGCACACCCTGACCAAGCCGATCCTGGCCCGGCGCAGCGAGTACGGCTCGTTGCAGGACTGGGACGAGACCCTCACCGCACTCGCGTCCTCGGCCGGTCGCGACCGGCTCTGGACGCTCATCACGACCGGCCGCGCCAAACCGTCGACTGCCCGTCTCCACCCCCACGACGGTGGCTGAAGTGCCAACTCGCCAAAGGAGATTCGCCGCATGACCGAGATCCGCTACGACGTGACCGACGGCGTCGCGCTCATCACGCTCGACGCCCCCGAGCGGCGCAACGCCCTGTCCGTGGAGATGTCGCGTGAGCTCATCGACGCGGCTCGCACGGCCGAGGCGGACGAGGCCGTTGGTGCGGTCGTCGTCACCGGCGGCGCGCACTTCTGCGCGGGCGCGGTCCGCAGCGTGCTGGCCGACACCGGCCGGGACCCGGTCGAGGACGAGGCGTACCGCAACCTCGAGACGGTCTATGCCGCGTTCACGACGATCGGCTCGGTCGGCGTGCCGACCG
>NZ_JBFULD010000544.1:0-1447 GCF_056400505.1 Terrabacter sp. P5_B1 | reverse complement strand
CCCTCAACCTCATCCTCAAGGGTGACGTGTCGGGTTCGGTCGAGGCGCTCGAGGACGCGCTCCTCAAGATCGACGTGGGCGACGAGGTCGACCTGCGGATCATCCACCGCGGTGTCGGTGCGATCACGCAGAACGACGTCAACCTCGCGACGGTCGACAACGCGATCATCATCGGCTTCAACGTCCGCCCCGCGGAGCGTGTCGCCGAGCTGGCCGACCGGGAGGGCGTCGACATGCGCTTCTACTCGGTCATCTACCAGGCGATCGACGACGTCGAGGCAGCGCTCAAGGGCATGCTCAAGCCGGAGTACGAAGAGGTCCAGCTGGGCACGGCCGAGGTCCGCGAGGTCTTCAAGTCGAGCAAGTTCGGCAACGTCGCGGGTTCGCTCGTGCGCTCCGGCGAGATCAAGCGCGGGACCCGTGCGCGGATCATCCGCGACGGCACCGTCATCGGCGAGGGCATCGAGATCACCGGTCTGCGTCGCTTCAAGGACGACGTCACCGAGGTCCGCGAGGGCTTCGAGTGCGGTATCAACCTCGGCAACTTCAACAACATCGAGATCGACGACGTCATCGAGACGTTCGAGATGCGCGAGAAGCCGCGCTCCTGAGCGAGGCTGGATCGACGGCGCCGGCCCCCACGGGGGTCGGCGCCGTCGCCGTCCGCGGGTCCCCACCCGACCTGCGGACTCCCGGGCCGGGTATGCCGTGTGCGCCCGCCCCGCTACTAGGGTGGTCACCACGTCGGCCCCGCTCGGACCGGTCCGACCGCACGACACACGAAAGCAGAGGTAGTCATGGCTGACCCCGCCCGCGCCCGCAAGATCGCCGACCGGATCAAGGTCATCGTCGCCGAGTACCTCGAGTTCCGGCTCAAGGACGAACGCCTCGGGTTCGTCACCATCACCGACGCCCGCGTCACGGGCGACCTCCAGCAGGCGTCGGTCTTCTACACCGTCTTCGGCAGCAACGAGGACCGCCAGGCCACCGCCGACGTGCTCGAGGCCAACAAGGGCCGCATCCGCTCGGCGGTCGGCAAGGGCATCGGCATCCGTCTCACGCCGTCGATCGAGTTCATCGCCGACGCGCTCCCCGAGGGGGCGGCCCACCTCGAGGACCTCGTGGCGCAGACGCGCGCCCGTGACGAGGAGCTGGCCCGCGCCGCCGCGAACGCCAAGCCTGCCGGCGAGGCCGACCCGTACCGCAAGCCGGTCGACCGTTCCGAGGGCAGCGACGATGCCGAGGTGGACGCGGACGTCGACGCGCGATGACCGACCGCTCGAGCGGCCTGCTCGTCGTCGACAAGCCGGCCGGCTGGACGAGCCATGACGTCGTGGCCCGCGCGCGCCGCCTGTGCGGGACGCGCCGCGTCGGCCACGCCGGCACCCTCGACCCGATGGCGACCGGCGTGCTGGTGCTCGGCGTCGAGCGGGGCACCAAGCTGCTC
>NZ_JBFULD010000543.1:0-1450 GCF_056400505.1 Terrabacter sp. P5_B1 | reverse complement strand
CAGCACCTGCTGCACGACACGGTGGCCGACATCGGCCGGATCGCCGAGAAGGAGGGCATCGACTGCCACTTCGACCAGGGCGGCTACCTCGGCGTCGCGCGCAACCCGGCGCAGCTGGAGCGGGTCCGTGAGGAGGTCGCCGACCATCGCCGGTGGGGATTCGGCGAGGAGGACCACCGGCTCCTCGACGCCCACGAGGTCAGTGCGATCGCCGGCGTCCGCGATGCCCTCGGCGGCTCGTTCACGCCGCACTGCGCGGCGATCCACCCTGCTCGGCTGGTCCGCGGCCTCGCCGACGCCGTCGAGCGCCGGGGCGTCGTCATCCACGAGCGCACCGCCGCGGTCGACGTGGGCAGCCGACGAGTCGTCACGGCGCACGGCACCGTCCGAGCCGAGCACGTCGTCCTCGCGACCGAGGGCTACACGCCGACCGTCGCAGGTCGGCGCCGGGCCATCGCGCCCGTCTACTCGCTCATGACGGCGACGGAGCCGCTGCCGGACACCACCTGGGGTCAGATCGGGCTGGAGGAGCGCACGACGTTCGCCGACAACCGGCACCTGACGATCTACGGCCAGCGCACCCGTGACGGACGGATCGCCTTTGGTGGCAGGGGCGCTCCCTACCACTACGCCTCGAAGGTGTCGCCGCGCTACGACCGTGACGAGCGCGTGCACGCAGCCCTGCAACGGATCCTGCTCGAGCTCTTTCCCGTCCTCGAGGGTGTCACGTTCACGCACGCCTGGGGTGGCAACCTCGGTGTGCCCCGCGACTGGTTCCCGTCCGTGCGGCACGACCGCCGTACGGGCCTGGCCTTCGCGGGCGGTTACGTCGGCGACGGGGTGGGGACCTCGGCGCTGGCGGGCCGCACCCTGGCCGCGATGATCCGGGGCGACGACCCCGACGACCTGGCCTCGCTTCCCTGGGCCGGGCGCACGTCACGCAGCTGGGAGCCGGAGCCACTGCGCTGGCTCGGGGTCAACGCCGTCACCGCCCTCATGACGTCAGCCGACTGGTCGGAGCGGCGCACGGGTCGGCCCTCCCGGGCCGCCTCGGCCTTCTGGGCGGCCCTCGGCCAGTAGGGGCCGCATCCGCGCCCATCGCGTATGCCGTGACGACTGTCCGGGGACGTGGCGGCTCATCACCCGGGAGCGGACCGCTCCGGTGGCGAGTGACCCGGGAGAGGTCCTGCACGCCGAACGGCTCATCGGCGCCGAGAAACCGCCGTGTGCCGTGCGTAGGCGCCGTCCGTCAGCACCGGCACCATGTCGGACGCGTCGAGCTCAGCGGCGACCGCCACGTCGTCCGGCCATCCCTTCTCGACGAGCTCGCGCCCGCTCGCGCAGGCGTGCAGCGCGTCGCCGATCCTGTCCTCGACCGCGAGCCACGCCGCGCCGGCCGCCTCGGCCTCGGGGCTCAGCAGCAGCGGCCCGGCGCGGTGCTCGAGCCGGG
>NZ_JBFULD010000542.1:0-1457 GCF_056400505.1 Terrabacter sp. P5_B1 | reverse complement strand
GCCGTGTTCGAGGCCGTGTTCGAGGCCGTGTTCGAGGCCGTGTTCGAGGCCGTGTTCGAGGCCGTGCTGGAGGAAGGGCCGGCAGTCGGGGTGGACACCGTGGCGCCGAGGTCGAGGACCGCGGTCGCCTCGCCCAGCGGGAGGGCCCGGGTGGCGGCGTCGGCGCGTGTCTCGTGGACCCGCAGCGCGGCGGCCATCGCGTCGGCGTCGGGGTAGCGGTCGGCGGGCGCCTTCGCGGTGGCCCGCTCGACGACCTCGTCGAGGTTGGCGGGCAGGTCCGCCACGCGCGAGCTCGGCAACGGCACCGGCTCGTCGAGGTGGCGGATGGCGACCGCGACCGGGGTGTCGCCCTCGAAGGGGACGGCGCCGGTGAGCATCTGGAAGAGCAGGATCCCGAGCGAGTAGAGGTCGGACGCCGGGGTCGTGGGCTCCCCGCGGGCCTGCTCCGGGGCGACGTACGCGGCGGTGCCCATGATCGTGCCGGTGTCCGTGATCGACGCCTGCCCGAGCGCGCGGGCGATGCCGAAGTCCGTGACCTTGACCATGCCGTCGGGCCGGACGATGACGTTGCCCGGCTTGACGTCCCGGTGCACGACCCCGGCACGGTGGGCCACTGCCAGGGCGGCGCAGACCTGCTCGGCGATGCGCACGGCGTCGCTGGGGGTGATCCGGCCGTGCTCGCGGATCAGGTGGGCGAGGTCCCAGCCCTCGGCATACTCCATGACGATGAAGTGGGAGGCGCCGTCGACGCCGTAGTCGTAGACCTGCGCGATGTTGGGGTGCGAGAGCGCGGCGGCCGTCAGGGCCTCACGGCGGAAGCGCTCGACGAAGTCGGGGGACTCGGCGAAAGCGGGGGAGAGGACCTTGACGGCGACCTGTCGCCCGAGGCGCTCGTCGGTGGCGAGATACACCTCACCCATGCCGCCGACGGCGATGCGCTCGCCCAGCAGGTAGCGCTGCGCGATGCGGACGGCGGGTGAGGAGTCTACAGACATGGGCATCGACTGTAGATGACGCGCCCCTCCGTGGGCCAACCGAAGCGGCTCACCGGCGCCCGCCCGGCGCTCGGCGGACGGCCGGCGACCGACCCAGCGGGTCAGCGCGGGAGGGCGCTGGTGCGCCAGCCGTCCCGGGTGCGGGACGGGCCGACGAGCCGCCAGGACGGGTCGGACCACGCCGAGCGTGCGTGCTCGGGAGCAGGCTCCTCGCCGCCGAGGGCCGAGAGGACGACGACGAGCGCCGCGACCTCCTCGGGGGTCGGGTTGCCCGACACGGACAGCACGGACTTCGCTTCGCTCACCAGACTCTCCGTTCCGACCGATCCAGGCTCCTGCGTCGCGGGTCGGCCGGTCACAGCGGGATGTTCCCGTGCTTCTTGGGAGGGAGCGTCTCGCGCTTGTTCTGCAGCGCGCGCAGGGCCCGGGTGACGTTCATCCGCGTGTTCGACGGGCTGATGA
>NZ_JBFULD010000541.1:0-1512 GCF_056400505.1 Terrabacter sp. P5_B1 | reverse complement strand
GCGACGTGCCGCTCGTCGACGGCATGCCCGGCGAGCTCAACCAGGTCTGGACCAACCTCGTCGACAACGCCGTCGACGCGATGGACGGGGTCGGCACCCTCACCGTCACGACGCGACACGACGGGGACGCCGTGGTTGTCGAGGTCCGTGACACCGGGGCCGGCATGCCCCCCGAGGTTCAGCAGCGCGCGTTCGAGGCGTTCTACACGACCAAGGAGGTCGGGCGGGGGACCGGCCTCGGCCTCGACATCGCCCACCGCATCGTCGTCGAGCGCCACGGCGGGTCCGTCGAGATCGAGTCCCGACCGGGCGACACCCGTCTGCGGGTCCGACTGCCCGTCGACGGCCCCCACGCGTCGACGCCCTGACGACGGGTGCGCGCGCGGCGGACGCCTTCACGCGGGCACCGCGGGCGTATGCCGTCCGCTCGCTCAGGCGGTCACGGGCGGGTCACGAGCCGGTCGCAGACGGTCGCGGACGGTCGCCAGACGGTCACCAGCCGCGGGCGCGCCACTCCTCGAGGTGCGGTCGCTCGGCGCCGAGCGTCGAGTCGTCGCCGTGCCCGGGGTAGAACCACGTGTCGTCGTCGTAGACGTCGAAGACACGGGTCGTGATGTCGTCGATGAGCGAGTCGAAGCTCTGGCCCGGGTTCTTCGTGTTCCCGACGCCACCGGGGAAGAGGCTGTCGCCGGTGAAGAGATGGGTGTGCCCGTCGGGGTCGGCGTAGGCGAGGGCGATCGATCCGGGCGTGTGGCCGCGGAGGTGGACGACCTCGAGAGTGACGTCGCCGAACGACACGGTGTCGCCGTGCGCGACGCGGACGTCGACCGGGACGGGGAGGGCGTCGGCGTCGTCGGCCCCGGCGACCGTGCTGGCCCCGGTGGCTGCCACGACCTCGGCGAGCGCGCCGACGTGGTCGTGGTGCTGGTGGGTCGTGACGACGGTCTCGAGTCCGTGCCCGCCCGAGGCGACGAGCTCGRGCAGCCGGTCAGGCTCGGCGGCCGCGTCGACGAGCAGCTGCGCCCCGGTCGACCGACAGGTGAGCAGGTAGGCGTTGTTGCCGAAGCCGCCCACCTCGCACTTGCGGATGGTCAGGGCGGGCAGCCGTCGCACCCCGGCCGGCCCGGCGGCGGTGACGTGACCGGTGTAGGTGGCGTCCTGGTCGTTCACGGTCAGCCTCCGAAGGGAAGGGTCGGGACGGGCCCGTCGAAGCGGACGCCGTCGGTGCGTCCGCGGGCGAGCCACAGCAGCAGCTGCGCAGCGGAGCCGGTCACCCGCGTCGTCCCTTCACCCACGACGTGCTCGTCGCCCTCGTCCGTGACGATGTGGAGTGAGGGAGGCGCGTCGGCGTGGGCGAGGCGGTTGGCCGCGTCGCGTACGAAGAGCGCGGCGACCTCCGCCGGGGCGCTCGAAAAGGTGTATCCCGCGTCGAGGTCGACGTGGTGGAAGACGAGCTCGCGCAGTCGCATGAACGGCACCATCCCGACGGCGACCGGAAAGCCTCCCGGAGTC
>NZ_JBFULD010000540.1:0-1515 GCF_056400505.1 Terrabacter sp. P5_B1 | reverse complement strand
GGCTGACCCCTCGCCGTTCTGGTGTGGACGGGTGCCCGTGCCTCAGACGGAGGCGCCGGTGGCGGCCGACACCAGGGCGGCGGCACAGGCGCGGGCCACCTTCGGGGCCTCGGGGCTGGCGTCGAGGGAGCCGCTCGCGAGTCCGCCGTCGAGCAGGAGCGTCAGCGACCGGGCGAGGGCCCCGGGGTCCCGCGCTCCGGCCTGCTCGGCGAGCTCGCGCACCCAGGCGAGCACGGCGGTCTTGTGCGCCACCGTCCGGTCGTGAACCGGGGTGCCCGGCTGCGACTCGGCCGCGGCGTTGATGAAGGCACAGCCGCGGTAGCCCTCCCGCCGGCACGCCGTGCCGAGTGCGTCGAAGAGGCCGACCAGCTGCGCGGCCGGGTCGGCGCCTGYGGCCTGCGCGGCCCCCTTCAGCTGTCCCGTCCAGACGCCGTCGACCTTGTCGAGGTAGGCGACGACGAGATCGTCCTTGGCGGGGAAGTGCTTGTAGAACGTCGCCTTCGCCACGCCCGACTCGGCGATGATGAGATCGACCCCCACGGCGCGGATCCCGCGGGCGTAGAACAGCGCGAAGGCGGCGTCGAGGATCCGCTCGCGTGCGGCACTGGGGCGGGTCGGCGTGGCGGTGGACATCAGGCTCCTCGGGTCGTACATCGGCGTCGTCCTGGTCGTATTCGTGCACATAGACAGACCTGTCTGTTACGTTTCCAGCTGCGGGAGTAGACAAACCTGTCTGCTTCGCTGACCGGACCAGCACGTCGGAGAACCCCCATGAAGATCGCAGTCCTCGGCACCGGCACGGTCGGCCGGACCGTCGCCGCCCGGCTGTTCGGCCTCGGCCACGACGTCGTCGTCGGCACCCGAGACCCGCAGGCCACGCTCGCCCGCACCGAGCCCGACGGCATGGGCAACCCGCCCTACTCGGCCTGGGCCGCGGACCAGGCAGGGGTGTCCCTCGCCACCTTCGCCGACGCGGCGGCCGCGGCCGAGCTCGTCGTCAACGCCACGAGCGGGCACGGCGCGATGCCGGCCCTCGAGGCGGCCGGCGCGGACAACCTGACCGGCAAGATCGTCCTCGACATCTCGAACCCGCTCGACTTCTCGAACGGGTTCCCGCCCACCCTCTTCGTCAAGGACACCGACTCCCTGGGCGAGCTGGTGCAGCGGGCCTTCCCGCAGGCCCGGGTCGTCAAGACGCTCAACACCCTCACCGCCGAGCTCATGGTCCACCCGAAGAACCTCGGGCAGGAGTCCTCCGTCTTCGTGTCAGGCAACGACGCGGCGGCCAAGGCCACCGTCACAGCGCTGCTGGAGTCGTTCGGTCACGCCGACGTCATCGACCTCGGGGACATCAGCACGGCGCGCGGCACCGAGATGCTGCTGCCCGTGTGGCTGCGCCTGATGGGCGCCTTCGGCACGGCGGCGTTCAACTTCAAGATCGTCCGGTGACATGAGCGCCCCGACGACCGGCCCGAGGACCGGCCCGATGACCGGCCGGACCGTGCTGGTCACCGG
>NZ_JBFULD010000539.1:0-1534 GCF_056400505.1 Terrabacter sp. P5_B1 | reverse complement strand
AACATGTTCGACAGGGTGCTCGGTGCGGGCGACTTCACCGGCGACGGGAAGCCCGACCTGTTCGGCCGCACCCCGTCCGGGGCGCTCTTCCTCTACCGGGGCAACGGTGCCGGCGGGTTCACCGGTGGCGGCGTGCAGGTCGGCGCCGGCTGGGGCATCTACCGGACGGTCTTCTCCGCCGGGGACCTCAACCGGGACGGGCACGTCGACATCGTGGGGATCAAGGGTGACGGCAGTTTCAACGTGCATGCCGGGGACAGCAGCGGCCGCTTCACGCTGGCCGCTCGTCAGGCGGGGATCGGCTGGACGTTCCCTGTCGTCTTCGCGGTGGGCTGACCCCGACGCGCCACGTGCACTCGTCCCGCGAGACCTGGCCTGGGGAAGGGAGTGCAGTCAGGCGGGCCGCCACTCCCGTCTGATCAACCCGAAGACCCACGAGTCCGAGACCTCGCCGTTGACGACGCAGTCTTCCCGCAACTTCCCTTCATGCACGAACCCGAGCTTCTCCAGGACACGCGCCGATGCCACGTTCCGAGTATCAGCCTCAGCCTGGACGCGGTTGAGATCCAGCGTCTTGAAAGCCCACCGCAGCAACGCGCCCGCGGCCTCGGTGGCGTAGCCGCGGCCCCACGCGGCTTCATCGAAGCAGTAGCCCAGCGACGCGCTACGGTGGTCCGGGTTCCACCGGTTCAGGGCGCACCAGCCGATGAAGGCCCCGTCCGCGACGCGATCCACCGCCAGCCGCGCCCCGGTGCCGTCTTCTGCCATCTGCCTGCAGGCGGTGATGAACCGCTCGGCGCGTGTGCGCTCGGTCCACGGTGGGGCGTCCCAGTAGCGGAGCACGGAGGCATTGCTCTGCAACGCGAAGATGTCGTCGGCATCCGCGTCGTCGAAGGGGCGCAGTCGGAGTCGAGCGGTGTGCAGCGTCGGGGTGGGCAGCGACATGCGCGTGACTCTCCTTCGTGTTCGGTGGCTATCAGCCAGCCACCCAGGTCCCACCACTCGCAACGGGTTTTCGAGCAGGACTCCATCGGCCCAGACGGCTACGGCTGGCACCCCTACACCGACGCCGTCGGCCACCGTCCTGCTGACGGTGGCCCCGACCTGGGCCTCAGACGAGGGCGCGGAGCGCGAGCAGGTAGGACTGGAGGCCGAATCCGGCGACGGTTCCCGTGGCGACCCCCGCCACGACCGACGTGTGCCGGAACTCCTCTCGTGACGCCGGGTTGCTCAGGTGCACTTCGACGAGGCTCCGACCGCTCGTCGTCACGATGGCGCACGCGTCGCGGACGGCATACGAGTAGTGCGTGAAGGCGCCCGGGTTGAGCACGACGTCGGCGCCCACGTCGACGGCCTCGTGCAGCCAGTCGATGAGCTCGCCCTCGTGGTTGGTCTGGCGACAGTCGGCGACGAGGCCCAGGTCGCGAGCCTCGCGCTGGACCGCGGCGTGGACGTCGTCGAGCGTGTCGGAGCCGTAGACCTCCGGCTCGCGCGTGCCGAGGCGGTCGAGGTTGGGGCCMGACAGGACGAGGAC
>NZ_JBFULD010000538.1:0-1577 GCF_056400505.1 Terrabacter sp. P5_B1 | reverse complement strand
GCCATGGCCACGGAACGCATCGTCCCCGTGCTCCGGGCGGCCGTCCTCGTGGCCCTTGCCGTGGCGCCGGCCGCCTTCCTCGGCGACCGCGCCGGCGCGGAGATCCTGCAGCCCTTCGCCGTCACGCTCCTCGCGGGACTGGTGACGAGCTCCTTCGTCGTGCTGTGTCTGGTCCCAGCCCTGTGTGGCGTCCCGAAGGGAGCCGAACGATGACTCGATTGATCGCCCGAATGATGAGCCATACCAAGCACGTTGGGCGCATCTGCCTCTGCCTGCTCTTCCTGCCGGCGGTCGCCGCCTGCGAGGTCTCCGCAGCCGCACCGGAATCGGACCCTCCGGCGGTCGTCGAGGCGGTCCCGGGGTCGGACGTGCCGACGGTCAAGCTCACCGACGACGCGGCCGCTGCCGCAGGCGTCGCGACGGCGCCGGTCACCCGGGCGGCCGCTCCGGGCCAGCTGACCCTGCCTTACGCGGCGGTTCTCTACTACCTCGACGGCACGACCTGGACCTATCTCGCCGAGTCGAAGAACGTCTTCCGGCGGGTGCCGATCCGCGTGCTGTCCATCTCCGGACAGGTCGCCACGTTGACCGCAGGGCCGGCCGTCGGATCGCAGGTCGTCGTCGTCGGCGCCCCTGAGGTGCTCGGCGCCGAGCTCGAGATCAGCGGCGAACAATGACCGAGCGTCGCGGCGTCATCCGGTGGATCGTGCAGTCCAGCCTGAACCTGCGCTTCATCGTCGTCGCGGCGTCGGTCGTGCTGATGGTCCTCGGCTTCACCTCGCTCTCCCAGATGCGGGTCGACGTCTTCCCCGAGTTCGCGCCGCCGCGTGTGGTCATCCAGACCGCGTGCGTGGGTCTGTCGACCTCCGACGTCGAGGAGCTCGTGACGGTGCCTCTCGAGCAGGGGCTGAACGGGCTGCAGGGCCTGTCCGACATGCGCTCGCGGTCCGTCCCGCAGCTGTCGTCGATCGAGCTGCTCTTCTCGTCCGACACCGACCTGCTCCGGGCGCGGCAGCTCGTGCAGGAACGTCTCGCCATCGTGTCGCCGACCCTGCCCACGTGGGCCGCGCCGCCGGTCATCCTGGCCCCGGTGTCCGCGACGGGCCGCGCCATGCAGATCGGCATGACCTCCAAGAAGAACTCGCTCATCGAGATGTCGATGTCGGCGTACTGGAACATCCGCACCCGGCTGCTGCAGGTGCCGGGCGTCGCAAACGTCGCGATCTGGAACGAACGCCTGCAGCTGATGACGGTGCAGGTCGAGCCGGCCCGGCTGGCCGGCAAGGGGGTCACCCTCGACCAGGTGATGGAGACGACCGCGGACGCCGTCGACTCGGGACTGCTGAGGTTCTCGTCCGGCAGCGTCATCGGCACCGGCGGGACGATCGAGTCGGCGAACCAGCGGCTGCCCGTCAGGAACGTCCTGCCCATCGTCACCCCCGCCGACCTGGCCAAGGTGCCGGTCAAGGGGACCGACACGCCCCCCAAGGGTGCCCGTCCGCCCACGTTGGGCGACGTGGCGGTCGTCGCGGAGACCCACCAGCCCCAGATCGGGGACGCGGTCGTCAACTCGGAGC
>NZ_JBFULD010000537.1:0-1590 GCF_056400505.1 Terrabacter sp. P5_B1 | reverse complement strand
GGCCGCCACCCTGACCGGCCTGCCGGAGACGGCCCTGCGCACCGACGAGCGCGCCAACATCCGCGGCGGCGCGGCCCTCCTCGCCGCCACGCAGAAGCGGCTCGGGCTGCCGACGGGCGCGTCCACCGACGCGGGGCAGTGGTACGCCGCGGTCGCGGACGCCTCCGGCTCGACCGAGCAGGACGTCGCATCGGCCTTCGCCGACGACGCATACTCCGTCATCGCCYCCGGCGCCTCCCGGCGGACCGTCGACGGCAAGCAGGTCTCGCTCGTCCCCTCGAGCGTGACGCCGCAGGCCGCCCAGGTCGGGCGACTCGGCCTGCACAAGAAGCAGAACAGTGGCCCCGTCGACTGCCCGCCCGGACTCGACTGCGAGTGGGTCCCCGCGCCCTACCAGGACCTCGGTGGCGGTGACTACGGCAACCACGACCTTGCGAACCGCCCGGTCGCGCCCAAGATCACCAACATCGTCATCCACAACACGGAGGCGACCTACGACACGACCCTCAAGCTCGCGACCGACCCGACGTACCTCGCGTGGAACTACACCCTGCGCAGCTCCGACGGGCACGTCGCGCAGCACCTCCAGGCCAAGGACGTCGGCTGGCACGCCGGCAACTGGTACATCAACGGCCACTCCATCGGGCTCGAGCACGAGGGCTTCGCCGCGACGGGGGCGCAGTGGTTCAGCGAGCCGATGTATCGCTCGTCGGCGCGTCTGGTGCGCTACCTCGCCGACGAGTACGACATCCCGCTCGACATGCAGCACATCTTCGGCCACGACCAGATTCCCGGGGTCACGCCCGCGAACGTCGCCGGCATGCATTGGGACCCGGGCCCCTACTGGAACTGGGAGCACTACTTCCAGCTGCTCGGCGCCCCGCTGCAGGCCCACACGTCCGGCGCCGCCAAGGACCTCGTCCGCATCCTGCCCGGCTTCGAGGACAACCGCCAGCAGGTCACGTACTGCACGAGCGGCGTGCAGGACAGCTGCGGGTCGCAGCCGACCAACTTCGTCTACCTCCACACCGCCCCGTCGGAGTCGGCGCCGCTGGTCAACGACATCGGACGCAACGCCAAGGGTGCGCCGTCGACGACGAGCGTGTCCGACATCGGGGCCCGTGCCCAGGCGGGCCTGACCTTCGCGGTCGCCGAGCGTCAGGGCGACTGGACGGCGATCTGGTTCAACGGCGTCAAGGGCTGGTTCCTCAACCCGGCGTCCGACCCGACGGCTGTCCCGGTCAAGGGCGCCTACGTCGTGCCCAAGGCCGGTCTGGCCAAGGCCCCGGTCTACGGTCGCGCCTACCCGGAGGCGTCCGCCTACCCGGCGGGCATCCCGGTCCAGGCGCTCGCGCCGCTGCAGTACTCCTTCGCGGCGGGCCAGCGGTATGCCGTCGGTGACCTGACGGTCCCCACGGACTACTACCGGGCGGTGACGTTCTCACCCGACACGCCGAACGACCACCTCGACGTCGTCGGTCAGGACCGCTACTACCAGATCTCGCTCGGCCACCGCTTCGCGTTCGTGCGCGCCGCGGACGTCGACGTCGTTCCGGCCCAGTAGCCCGTAGGACGTCCCCACCGTCGAGT
>NZ_JBFULD010000536.1:0-1597 GCF_056400505.1 Terrabacter sp. P5_B1 | reverse complement strand
GCATCCCACCTCATCGGTGGGCTGGGTGGCGCGCCGGGTGAGGGGGTGGGCGGGACGGGCGGCGGAGCCCACGGTGCGTCGGGCGGCCCGGCCGGCGGCACTGCCGGTGCGGGTGGAATGGTGGAATCCGGCGGCGCCGACGCCTGCGGGAGCGGCGTCGTCGACGGGTCGAGGCGTGGCAGCCACGCCGACCACGAGTCGGCCGTCGGGTCCGGCTCGGACGCGTCGTCCCGGCTGCTCCGATGTGTCACGTTCGCGCCACCTCCTGTCAGATCGTCCGGATCAGATGATGCTGGGTTGCCCGTCGGCGGTGAGCTGCTTGCCGGCGCGCTGCCACTCGACCATGCCGCCCTCGACGTTGGCGACGTCGTAGCCCTGGTGCACGAGCCACTGCACCGCACGGGCCGACCGTCCGCCCATGCGGCACACGACGGCGACGGTGTCGTCGGTCTCCGGCAGCTCGTCGATGCGGGACGGCAGCTCGCCGAGCGGGATGTGGATGGCGTTGGGAGCGTGGCCGGCGGCCCACTCGTCGGCCTCGCGGACGTCGACGAGGACGGCGTCGTCGGGCAGCTCGGACACGGTCGTCGTGGGGATCGCGCTCATGCGATCCATCCTGACACGGCGGCGCCCGCAAGCCCCAGCAGATGAGGGGGACGGCTCACCCCGCGTGGTTAGGGTGGGCCCGTGAAGATCCTGTCGATCCAGTCCCACGTCGCCTACKGCCACGCCGGCAACTCGGCCGCGGTCTTCCCGCTCCAGCGGCTCGGGCACGAGGTCTATCCCGTGCTCACGGTGACCTTCTCGAACCACACCGGCTACGGCTCGACCCGGGGCCCGCTCATCGCGCCGGCCGACGTCGCGGCCGTCATCGACGGCGTCGAGGAGCGCGGCGCCTTCCCGACGGTCGACGCCGTGCTCTCCGGCTACCAGGGCGCCGAGGCGGTCGGCGAGGTCGTGCTCGACGCCGTCGCGCGGGTCAAGGCCGCCAACCCCGCGGCGATCTACTGCTGCGACCCGGTCATGGGCGACGTGGGGCGCGGTTTCTTCGTCCGGGAGGGCATCCCCGAGTACCTGCGCGACCATGTCGTGCCCCGGGCCGACATCGTCACCCCGAACCAGTTCGAGCTCGAGTTCCTCGTCGGACGCGAGGTCACCACCGAGGCCGACCTCGTCGCCGCGGCGCGTGAGCTCGTGGCCCAGGGGCCCACGGTCGTGCTCGTCACGAGCGCCCTGACCTCCGACACCCCCGAGAGCTCGATCCAGATGGCCTGCATCACCGCCGACGACGCCTGGGTCGTCACGACGCCGATGCTGCCCATGACGGTCCGCGGCGGAGGCGACGTCACGGCCGCGATCTTCCTCGCCCACTACCTGACGGATGGTCCGCAGGTGGCCCTGCGCCGCACGGCGGCGTCGATGTATGCCGTGCTCGAGCGCACGCACGCCAGCGGCTCGGACGAGATGCTCCTCGTCCAGGAGCAGGACGCGATCGCCCGGCCCGACGAAGTCTTTGACATCGCTCACATCGGTTGACGGTTCCACGGCCAGTCGCGTTATAGTCGCATGGCGCCGTTCCGCATGACCACCCCTGACC
>NZ_JBFULD010000535.1:0-1597 GCF_056400505.1 Terrabacter sp. P5_B1 | reverse complement strand
AGGCCGCGCGCTCCGGGGATGCTGCCCGCGATGGTGCGCGGCCGCTGGCCGGACGGGCCCGCGCCGGACGACGCGCCCGCCGGGATGGCGACGGGGATGTTCGTCGTCGGTGCGCTCATGCGGTGTCCTCGTGCTCGTTCGCGCTGGGGTCGTCCAGGTCGTTCAGGTGGTTCACGTCGTTCGGGTCGTTCGGGCCGTCCTGTGCCTCAGAGACTGCCTCACGGGTGGCTGCCGAACCATCAGGGTCTGCCCTGACCTCCGCCGGATCCTGCGGCCGACCCACGGCCTCCTCGTCGGTTGCGTCGGTTGCGTCGGTTGCGTCGGTTGCGTCGGGGGCGTCGAGGTGGTCGGGCTGCTCGGGCTCGTCGGGCTGCTCGGTGAAGTCGTCTCCGGTGAGTAGACGCAGGTCGTCGCGACTCGGCTCCTTCGCGTCCTTGAGCCGCCACGCGTGGCGCCCGACGGCGTGCTCGAAGAGGTTGCGCGAGAAGCGGCCGTTGCCGAAGGCCGGCGTGCGCGGCGTCGCCTCGAGCTGGTGTCGGACGCGGCGGCGGGCGTCGTCGGTCAGCTCGTAGTCGCTCGCGGTCGCGATGGAGTCGAGGATCGCGAGCAGCTCGTCGTCGGAGTAGTCGTCGAACTCGATCGTCGTCGTGAACCGGCTGGCGAGGCCGGGGTTCTGGGCGATGAAGCCGACCATGGGCTCGGGGTAGCCCGCGACGATGACGACGAGGTCCTCGCGGTGGTCCTCCATCTCCTTGACGAGGGTGTTGACCGCCTCCTGGGCGTACTGGTCGCCCGTGAGGCCGTACGCCTCGTCGATGAAGAGCACGCCGCCGACGGCGTTGGCGACGACCTCGGCCGTCTTCATCGCCGTCTGGCCGACGTAGCCCGCGACGAGCTCGCTGCGGTCGACCTCGACGAGCTGGCCCTTCGGGAGCAGGCCGAGGGCCCGGTAGATGCCGCCGACGAGCCGGGCGACAGTGGTCTTCCCGGTGCCGGGGTTGCCGACGAAGATGAGGTGGCGGCTCATCTTGGGAGCCTTGAGGCCGGCCTCGGTGCGCATCCTCTCGACGGAGAGCAGCGCGACCTGCCGGTGGATCTCCTTCTTGACCCGCGCCAGTCCGATCATCGCCTCGAGCTCGGCGAGCAGCTCCTCGACGGACTTCTCGGGCTCTGTCGGCTCCGCGGGCGGCTCGGTGGCCTGGCTCTGCTCGGCCTGTGCCGCGGTGGGCGCCCCGGTGGGGCCCGTCTCCTGCGGGCGTATGCCGTCACCGACCTCTGGGGTGGCGCCGCCCTGCCCGGCGGCCGGGTCAGCCGGTGACGACGGCACGCGGGCCAGTCCCCACGAGCGGAGCACGGCATCGGTGCCCGGCCCCTCGGGGAGCGGGGGGAGGATGCCCGACCACGACGGGGCCGACCCGAGGTCGTCCGACCCGGCTTGTCCGGCCGGTCCGGACTGGACCGGGGTGCCGGGTGCGCCCGGGCGCACGGCGGCGAGGTAGGTGGCCGAGGTTGCCGTGGCCTTGGCGATGGCGTCGATCGGGGCGGTGCCGAGCATGACGGCGGACGACGCGACCTCCGTCAGCGCCTCGGCGTACTC
>NZ_JBFULD010000534.1:0-1600 GCF_056400505.1 Terrabacter sp. P5_B1 | reverse complement strand
ATCTTGCGCCGCGGTCCGCGGTCGTCCGCCGCGATCCAGGTGCCGCTCTCGCCCTCGACCCGACCGGCCTCGACGCCGAAGTCCGCGCAGACCCGGATCATCATCTCCTCGATGTGCCGGACGTAGCCGACGACGTCGATGGGGGCCGGGAGCCGGACGATCGGGTAGCCGGTGATCTGGCCCGGTCCGTGCCAGGTGATCTTGCCGCCGCGGTCGACGTCGATGACCGGCGTGCCGTCGGTGGGGCGCTCCTGGGGCTCGGTGCGCTTGCCCGCCGTGTAGACCGCGCGGTGCTCGAGGAGGTAGACGGTGTCGGGCTCCTCGCCCGCGACGACCTTCGCGTGGGTGTCCCGCTGGACCTGCCAGGCCTGCTCGTAGTCGACGAAGTCGGGGTCGAGGCCCAGGTGGACGAAGCGCATGCGGTCACCCTACGCCGGGCGGCATACGATGCCGGAGTGCCAGACACCGACCTGTCCCCGTCCACCCCGCTGCGCGTCGGACTCGTCGGCTACGGCTCTGCGGGCCGCGGCATCCACGCCCCGCTCCTCGTCCGGGCCGGTCTCACCGTGGCCGCCGTGTCGACCTCGAACGCGACCCGCGCCCAAGAGGTCCGCGCCGACCTCCCCGGTGCAGAGGTGGTGCCCGACCTCGAGGCGCTCCTCGGTGTCGACGGGCTCGACCTCGTCGTGCTCGCCTCGCCCAGCGGCGTGCACGCCGAACAGGCCGAACGGGTCATCGAGGCGCGTCTGCCGCTCGTCGTGGACAAGCCCCTCGCCCTCGACGCGAGTCGCGCCCTCGACGTGCTCGACCAGGCAGCGCATCACGGGGTCCCCCTGACGGTCTTCAACAACCGACGCTTCGACCCCGAGCTGGCCGCCCTGCGGATCGTGCGCGACCAGGAGCTCGTCGGTGAGATCTGGCGTGCCGAATACCGTTGGGACCGTTGGCGCCCCGTGCCCAAGCAGCGCTGGCGCGAGCAGGCGCCCGCCGAGGAGGGCGGTGGCCTGATCCTCGACCTGCACACCCACCTCGTCGACCAGGCCGTGCTGCTGCACGGCGAGGTCGAGTCGGTCTATGCCGAGGTCGACTCGCGCACGACCGTCGCCGAGGACGACACCTTCCTGGCCTGCTGGCACACCTCGGGTGTGGTCAGCCACCTCGTGTCGAGCTCGGTCAACGGCGCCCCCGGGCCGCGCGCCCGCGTCAACGGATCAGCCGGGTCGTTCGTCATCGGGCGACAGTTCGACGACGTCAGCGCGTTCACGGAGTTCGAGAACGACGGCGACGCCATCGGCTGGATCGTCCGCGGCGACGACCGCGAGCGCGGCCCCGTGGTGACCGACGCCGACCAGGCGAACTTCTACCGCGCGGTGGCTGCCGCCCTCGTCTCGACGGACCCGCAGGCGACGATGCCCGTCGACCCGAGGGACGCGGTCCACGTGCTCGCCGTCGTCGACGCCGCTCGGATCAGTGCCCGCGACCGTCGCGTCGTCGAGGTCGTGACGCCCGGCCAGACCCCCTAGCCTTCCGCCCCTGCACCTGCCTGCGTATGCCGTGTGGCGCCTCTCGCGTCCTGCGTCCTGGCGGCTCGGGACCGCGC
>NZ_JBFULD010000533.1:0-1608 GCF_056400505.1 Terrabacter sp. P5_B1 | reverse complement strand
GTGCGGCGGTGTACGTGCCGTTGCCCGGCTGGTCGAAGTCGACCGTGCACGTCCCGGCCCGGTCCAGGGTGACGGTCGTCCCGGTCAGGGTGCAGACGCCCGTGGACGTGTTGTCGACTGTGACCGTGACCGGCAGCCCGGAGTCAGAGGTCCCGGCCGGCTGGTAGCTGCCGCCGACCTTGGCGTCCGCAGGCGGCGTGGAGGTCACGGTGATGGTCTGGCTGCGCGCTGCGACGGTCAGCGTGAACGTCTGCGAGGCGCTGCTGGTGCTGTTCGTCGCGGTGATCGTCAGCGGGTAGGTGCCGGCCGTCCCGGGGGCCGGGGTGCCGGCCAGGGTCGCGGTGCCGTCGCCGTTGTCGGTGAAGGAGACGCCCGACGGCAGGGCGCCGGTGCTCGACAGGGTCGTGGCGGCCGGGTAGCCGGGGCTGGTGGTGACGGTGAAGGTGCCCGCGGAGCCGATGCTCAGGGCGGTGTGGTCGGCGCTGGTGATGGCGGCGCCCTGCAGGACGGTGAGCGTGAACGACTGGGTGGCGTTGGTGCTCGAGCCGTTGCCGGCCGTGATGGTGACGGTGAACGCGCCTGCCGCGGTCGGGGTGCCGGCGACGGTGGCGGTGCCGTCGCCGTTGTCGGTGAACGTGACGCCGGCCGGCAGCGGGCCGGTGTGGGTGATCGTCGTGGCCGTCGGGTAGCCGGCGATGGTCGTGACCGTGAAGCTGCCGGCGCTGCCCCTGGTGAAGGTGGCGTGGTCGACGCTTGTGATGACCGGGGAGGCGCTGGCCGGCACGACCGTGAGGGTGAACGACTGCTGGGACGATCCAGCGCCGCTGTCGGCCTTGACCGTGAGCGGGTAGCTGCCGCTCGTGCCGGACGCGGGGGTGCCGGCCAGGGTCGCGGTGCCGTCGCCGTTGTCGGTGAAGGAGACGCCAGAAGGCAGGGCGCCAGTCTTGCTGAGCGTGGTCGCGGTCGGGTATCCGGCGCTCGTCGTGACGCTGAGGGAGCCCGCGGCGCCGACGGTGAAGGTGCCGTGGTCGCTGCTGGTGAAGCTCGCGAGCTCTTCGACGGTCAGGGTGAACGACTGGGTCGTGGAGCCGACGCTGCTGCTGGCGGTGACCGTCAGCGGGTAGGTCCCGCCGGTCCCGGTCGCCGGGGTGCCCGAGAGGGTGGCGGTGCCGTCACCGTTGTCGGTGAAGCTGACACCGGCAGGCAGGCTGCCATTCTGGGTGACGGTGTCCGCGGCTGGGCTGGTCGTGACGGTGAAGCCGCCGGCCGTACCAGCGCTGAAGGTGGCGTGGTCGGCGCTGGTGACGTCGGGGGACTGCTGGACCGTCAGCGTGAACGCCTGGCTGTCATCGGGTGCGACGCCGTTGCTGGCAGTGATCGTGACGGGGAAGGTCCCGGCGCCGGTCGGGGTGCCGGCGAGGGTGGCGGTGCCGTCGCCGTTGTTGGTGAGCGTGACCCCGGCCGGCAGGGCGCCGGTCTTGGTGATGGTGCTCGTGGCCGGTACGCCTGGGGTGGTGGTGACGGTGAACGCGTCCGCCACGCCGCGGGTGAACGTGGCGTGGTCGGCGCTGGTGATGGCGGGCGGCTGGTTGACCGTCAGGGTGAAGG
>NZ_JBFULD010000532.1:0-1613 GCF_056400505.1 Terrabacter sp. P5_B1 | reverse complement strand
CGCCCAGGCCCCAGTCGAGTACCCATTTCCCGACGGTGCGCGGACGGGGAAGTGGGCACTCGAGTGTCGAGTGCTCGGTTTCCGACGGGGGTGTGGGTGGGGAGGTGGGCACTCGAGTGTCGAGTGCTCGGTTTCCGACGGGGTGGGGGTGGGGAGGTGGGCACTCGAGTGTCGAGTGCTCGGTTTCCGACGGGGTGTGGGTGGGGAGGTGGGCACTCGAGTGTCGAGTGCCCGGTTTCCGACGGGGGTGTGGGTGGGGAGGTGGGCACTCGAGTGTCGAGTGCCCGGTTCCCGACGGGATCAGGTGGAGTCGCGCACGACGAGGTGGGTGTCGAGGGTCGTGACCCGGGGCGGGGTCTCGCCGGCGAGCAGCCGCAGCAGCGTGTCGGCCATGACGACACCCATCTCCTGGGCCGGCTGGGCGACGGTCGTCAGCCCGACCTTGCCGCGCGTGGCGTACTTGCTGTTGTCGAAGCCGACGACCGCCACGTCGTCGGGCACGCGCAGCCCCCGCTCCTCGAGGGCGAGCAGCGCACCGCTCGCCATGAGGTCGCTCGCGACGAAGATCGCGTCGACGTCGGGGAAGGAGTCGATGATCGAGAGCGCGGCGCGGATGCCGCCGGCCTCGGTGAAGTCGCCGTGCGCGACGCGCTGGTCGGAGAGGCCGGCAGCGAGCACGGCGTCGCGCCAGCCCCGCTCACGGTCGACCGAGGCCGGCATGTCGGGCGGGCCGGTGATCGTCGCGATCGCCGTGCGGCCATGGTCGATCAGGTGCTGGGTCCCGGTGACGGCGCCCAGCCGGTTGTCGACGTCGATGTAGTAGTCGCTGTCCTCGGCCTCGTCACCGATCGGGCGTCCACCGAAGACGACGGGCAGCGACCTGCTGAGCGAGGCGAGGAAGTGGTCGCCGGAGTGGTGCGAGACGACGATGGCCCCGTCGACGTTGCCCCCGAGCAGGTAGCGGCGGGTCTTCTCCGACGGCGAGCTCGGGTGGGTCAGCTGCAGGTTGAGCACGTAGTCGCTGTCGTCGAGCCGGTCGCTGATGCCTTGGACGACGTCGGCGAAGTAGGGGTCGCCGAAGAAGCGGTGCGCGTCCTCGGGCACGACCAGTGCGATCGACATCGTGGCCCGCGCCACGAGCGAGCGGGCCGCGCGGTTGGGCACGTAGTTGAGCTCCGCGATGGCCTTCTCGACGACGGCGAGCACGTCGGCGCTGACCCGGGGCGAGCCGTTGATGACGCGGGAGACCGTGGCCCGGGACACGCCGGCCACCCGGGCGACCTCCTCGAGGGTGGGTCGCCCGACGGGGGTGGCCAGCGTCCCGTCGCTCATGTCGTGAATTCTCCTGCCGTGTCGTCGCCACCGCTGCTCACGTCCAGATCGGCCCACGGGCCGGGCAGCTGCCGCGTCGCGATGATCCGGGCGTAGTCGAGGGCGCTGGCCTTGGGGGTGCGCACCTGGGTGTCGTAGTCGACTCGGACGATACCGAAGCGCTTGGCGTATCCCCACGCCCATTCGAAGTTGTCGAGCAACGACCAGTAGAAGTAGCCGCGCACGGGCACCCCCGCGTCGACGGCGTCGAGGATCGCGCCGAGGTGCGCGCGGACGTATGC
>NZ_JBFULD010000531.1:0-1627 GCF_056400505.1 Terrabacter sp. P5_B1 | reverse complement strand
CGACGAGCGTGTGCTGCTCGGCACGCGGCTCGTCGAGGGTCTGCCCGTCGCCGATCTGCGAGGATCGGGACGCACCGCCGTGGCCGGCCTCATCGCCGACGGTCTGCTCGACGGCACCGCCGCCCTGCGGGACTCCCGTCTCGTCCTGACCCGGCGTGGCCGACTGCTCGCCGACACCGTGGTGCACCGGCTCCTCGCCCCGTGAGGAGCCCCCGAGGAGGAGGCCCCGATGAGCAAGACCCTGTCGACGACGACCGCAAGTGACGAGACGAGTGGGGCGACGGCGTCAGGCGCGGGTGCGACCGCCGTGGAGGCCGTCGCCGCCGCCCGCCGCACCTTCGACCGGGGGGTGACCAAGCCGCGCGAGTGGCGCGTCGCCCAGCTCCGCGCCCTCCGCTCGCTCCTCGTCGACCACGAGGACGAGATCGCCGAGGCCCTGCACGACGACCTCGGCAAGAGTGCCACCGAGTCGTGGATCACCGAGACCGGCTTCGTCGTCCGCGAGATCGACCACACCCTGCGACACCTGCGGGCGTGGACCTCGCCGCGTCGGGTGGGGGTGCCGCTCTCCCTCGCCCCCGGCCGGGCCACCCTCGTGCGCGAGCCCCTCGGCGTCGTCCTGGTCATCGCGCCGTGGAACTACCCGGTCCAGCTCTGCCTCGCCCCGCTCGTCGGCGCGCTCGCCGCCGGGAACGCCGTCGTCATCAAGCCGAGCGAGGTCGCCCCCGCGACGTCTGCGGTCCTCGCGCGCCTGCTCCCGCAGCACCTCGACGCCTCCGCGGTGCACGTCGTCGAGGGCGGGGTTCCGGAGACGACGGCACTGCTGGCCGAGCGGTTCGACCACATCTTCTACACCGGCAACGGGGCCGTCGGCAGGATCGTGCTGGAGGCTGCGGCGCGCCACCTGACACCGGTGACCCTCGAGCTGGGAGGCAAGTCGCCGGCCTACGTCGCGGACGACGCGGACCTCGAGGTGACCGCACGACGGCTCGTGTGGGGCAAGTTCACGAACGCCGGTCAGACATGCGTGGCGCCCGACTACGTCATCGCGAGCCGCTCCACCCTACGGGCCCTGAAACCCCTTCTGGCGCAAGCGATCCGGGAAGCCTTCGGCGATGACCCGCTGGAGTCGCCGGACTACGGTCGCATTGTCAGTCGTCGGCACTTCGAGCGCCTCACCGCACTCGTCGACCCGGCTCGGGTGGTCATCGGGGGTCGGTCGGACGAGGCGTCCCGCTACCTCGCGCCCACCGTCGTCGAGGTCGCCGACCCGGACGACCCACGCGAGCTCGTCATGCGGGAGGAGATCTTCGGCCCGGTTCTCCCGCTGGTCGAGGTGGATGACCTGGCGGCTGCCATCGACGTGGTCAACCGGCGCGACAAGCCGCTCGCCCTGTACGTCTTCACCACGTCCGAAGAGGTGCGGCGGCGCTTCGTGCGCGACACCTCCTCAGGTGCGCTCGGGGTCAACATCGCCCTCGCCCACCTCGCCGTCCCGGGACTGCCCTTCGGTGGCGTGGGTGCCAGCGGCATGGGCGCCTACCACGGCGAGCGGTCCGTCGAGCTCTTCTCGCACACCAAGTCGGTGCTGTCGATGCCGACGCGTCCCGACACGACGGTCTGGGTC
>NZ_JBFULD010000530.1:0-1634 GCF_056400505.1 Terrabacter sp. P5_B1 | reverse complement strand
CCGGGTGCTCCCGGTGGCGCCCCGCGTCCCGGTGCGGCCGCCGGCGGTCGTCCCGGTGCCCCCGGTGGCGCTCCGCGTCCCGGTGGTCCGCGTCCGAGCCCCGGCATGATGCCGGAGCGCAGCACCGTCGCCCGACCGGGCCAGCGCCCGGCCGGTGGTCCCGGCCGTGGTGGCCCCGGTGGTGCCGGTGGTCGCGGCGGCTTCGGTGGTGGCCCCGGTGGCGCCCCCGGTGGCCCCGGTCGTGGTGGCTTCGGCGGCCCCCGCGGTGGTGGCGCCGGTCGCGGCTCGACGGCGGGTGCCTTCGGCCGCGGTGGTGGTCGCCCCGTGCGAGGCCGCAAGTCCAAGCGCGCGAAGCGCCAGGAGTTCGAGCAGATGCAGGCCCCGAGCCTGGGTGGCGTCAGCGTCCCCCGTGGTGACGGCAAGACGACCATCCGCGTCCGTCGTGGTGCCTCGCTGACCGACTTCGCCGACAAGATCAACGCCAACCCGGCATCCCTCGTCACCGTGCTCTTCCACCTCGGTGAGATGGCCACGGCCACGCAGTCCCTCGACGAGGAGACCTTCAAGGTGCTCGGCGCCGAGCTCGGCTACGAGATCGAGGTCGTGTCGCCCGAGGACGAGGAGCGCGAGCTGCTCGGCTCGTTCAACATCGACCTCGACGCCGAGCTCGAGGCCGAGGAGGACGAGGACCTCGAGGCGCGTCCGCCGGTCGTGACCGTCATGGGCCACGTCGACCACGGCAAGACGAAGCTCCTCGACGCGATCCGCTCCGAGGAGGTCGCCGAGGGCGAGGCCGGTGGCATCACCCAGCACATCGGTGCCTACCAGGTCGCCACGACGCACGAGGGCGAGAAGCGCGCCATCACCTTCATCGACACCCCGGGTCACGAGGCCTTCACGGCCATGCGTGCACGAGGTGCGTCGGTGACGGACATCGCGATCCTCGTCGTCGCCGCGGACGACGGCGTCATGCCGCAGACCATCGAGGCGCTCAACCACGCCCAGGCGGCCAACGTGCCGATCGTCGTGGCCGTCAACAAGGTGGACAAGCCGGACGCCAACCCGGCGAAGATCCGCCAGCAGCTGACCGAGTACAACCTCATCGCCGAGGAGTACGGCGGCGACACGATGTTCGTCGACGTCTCGGCCAGGAACGGCACGAACATCGACGGGCTCCTCGAGGCCGTCCTGCTCACGGCCGACGCGGCGCTCGACCTCCGGGCCAACCCGGACAAGGACGCCCGCGGTGTCGCCATCGAGGCGCACCTCGACAAGGGTCGCGGTCCGGTTGCGACCGTCCTCGTCCAGTCGGGAACCCTCAACGTCGGCGACTCGATCGTGGCCGGCAGCGGTCACGGCCGCGTTCGCGCCATGCTCGACGAGCACGGCAACAACGTCGAGCAGGCCGGCCCGTCGCGTCCCGTCATGGTCCTCGGCCTGACGTCGGTCCCCGGCGCCGGTGACACGTTCCTCGTGGCGCCGGACGACCGTACGGCTCGCCAGATCGCCGAGCGCCGCGAGGCCGCATCACGTGCGGCGAGCCTGGCCAAGCGTCGCAAGCGCATCTCGCTCGAGGACCTCAACGAGGCCCTCGCGGCGGGCAAGGTCGACACCCTCAACCTCATCCTCAAGGG
>NZ_JBFULD010000529.1:0-1645 GCF_056400505.1 Terrabacter sp. P5_B1 | reverse complement strand
GTGCCCGCCAACCGCATGATCCGGTGCCAGTCCACGAGACCGCGGGGGGCGCGCGCGCCGCGGTGCACGGGCCACAGCCGGTGCGCGTCCCCCCAGCCGAAGGTCTGCGCCGTGGCGTCCGCCGTCACGATCTCGACGTCGTGGCCCAGGTCGCGGAGCCCGGCGACGAGGGTGTCGACGTGCGCACCGACCCCGCCGGCGGACCGGCCGAGCACCATGAGGATCCTCATGTGACCACGTCCGCTGCCTCGGGGTCTCGTCGCGGGCGCCGCACCCGGGTGACGACGGACGGGTCGATCGTGACGGCGAGACCGGCCATGACGAGGAGGGCCACGATGCCCACACCGACTCCGACGACGACGCTGGAGCCCAGCGACTGGCCGACACCGTGCACCGACAGCCACGAGGCGACGCCCCGTCCGACCCCGGCGCCGATGACGGCTGCTGTCAGAGCGGCGACGAGCGGCCGGGCCGGCAGCGAGAGCGCGCGCCAGCCCCAGGTCCGCCCGACCAGCACGACGAGCAGCGACGCTCCGAGGGCGAGACCGATGCTCGAGCCGGCTGCCAGCGCCCGCAGGGTCTCCGGGCCCCCAGCACCGGAGGCGTCGAGCACGACGAGCGGCAGCCCCACCGAGGCGAGCCAGCCCACCGCGGCGAGGCCGCCTGCAGCCAGCGGCGACCCGCGCACGTAGGACGCTCTCGAGAGGAGACCGATGACGCCGAGGCCGACCACCGAGGGGGCGAAGAGCGTCACCGCGTCGCCCATCGTCGCCAGGGTCTCGAGCGAGGCGTCGGACCCGGAGCCGGCGTCCAGGGCGCTGAAGAAGGCACCGACGGGGATCGCGACCGCGACGAGAGTCGCTGCACCGAGGAGCGTCACGACCAGGGTCGCGAGCCAGGCCCGGCGCAGCGTTGCGACCGCGACGTCCCGGGCCTCCGGGTGCGCCGGTCGCCCCCGGTCCGCCGGTGCCTCCCCCGGCGCCGCGACGGATCCACCACGACCGGCGTGTGCGCCGGCCAGCGACGGGAAGGCTGCCGTCGCGAGCGGCACGGCCAGGACGGCATACGGCAGCAGGGTGACGGCCTGGGCGTAGGTGTAGACGTTCAGGGTGCCGGCCCCGCCGCGGTCGTTGGCGAGACGGATGACGACGAGCGTCGCGACCTGCTGGCCCGCGACGGCCAGGAGGCCCGCGACCGCGAGCAGGCGGACACGGCTCCCCACACCGTCGGGGAAGCGCAGCCGCGGACGCAGCCGGAGGCCGGCCCGACGCGCCGGGACGAGCAGGGGCAGCGCGAGGGCCACGACGCCCAGCGTCGTGCCGACGCCGAGCACGACGAGGGCGCCGTGCGGGACCTCGTCGATGGGGGCGGCGGGGTCGACGGCGAGCGCGCGGTAGGCGAGGTAGGTCCCGATGACGACGACGCTCGACAGCAGGGGCGCGAGAGCCGCGCCGACGAACCGGTGGTGCGCCTGCAGCACCCCGGCCATGACGATCGCCACGCCGTAGAGCGGGACCTGGACCGCGAAGATCCTCAGCAGTTCCGTGCCGAGCGCGACCTCCCCGGCACATCCCGTCCCGAGCAGCGCGCCGGCGATCGGGCCCGCGGCAAGCGCGACCACGACGCCGAGGGGCACGAGCACGAC
>NZ_JBFULD010000528.1:0-1650 GCF_056400505.1 Terrabacter sp. P5_B1 | reverse complement strand
GGCCAGCCCGGCGACGCCGGTCGCGTCCGCGGCGCCGCCGGCGGTCCTCACCGCCCGCCGCCTCGCCCAGATGGCCGAGCAACGCGAGACGCTGCTCAGCGTCTCCTCGGTGCTGCGCGACGGCGCCGAGTTCGAGCGCACCTACCGAGAGGTGCTCGACGAGCTCGCGAGCACCCGATGGCGCTACCAGCCCGGCTCGTGGGCCACGCTCTCCGCCTCGGTGGCCAGGGACATCCGGGCAGCGACCAGCGCGATCCGCGTCGTGCCGCGCACGAGCACGATCAACCTCCTCGCCGAGAATGGCACCCTGCGCATCACCGTCGAGAACGGCCTCGACTACACCGTCCAGGACATCCGCCTGCGGGTCGTTCCCGACAACCCGCGCATCCGGGTCGTGGAGCAGCCCGGCCCGGTGACCATCGGACCCCTGTCACGCACGAACGTCCCCGTGGAGGTCGTCGCCGTCGCCGCCGGACCCGCCCAGATCCGCGCCTACCTCACCACGGCGGACGGCACCCGGATCGGCTCGCCGGCCACCATCCCGATGGCGGCCAACCCGCTCGACGGCGCCATCTACTGGGTCGGCGGGATCCTCGTGGGCCTCGTCCTGCTGGCCGGTGTCGTTCGGGCCGTCCTCAAGGGCACCTCACGCGTCGACGAGATCGCCGACATCGAGGCACTCACCGCGGCACACGAGTCTATCGGCGGTGCGGACGCTCGGGATGACGACCGACCCGCCTAGGATGATGCCGAGCCACGCCTCCAGGTACGGCCGGACGAGCGGAGGGTGACGCAGGTGCAGGGAGTCGGACCGGGATCCGTCCTCGGTGGCCGCTATGCCGTGACGCTGCGCACCTCGGAGGGCGTGCACCACGAGCGCTGGCGCGCCCACGACCACACCCTCGAGCGTGAGGTCGTGCTCGTCTGCTTCTCCGCCACAGCCTCGATCGCAGCGGCGGCGCTGGACGCCGCCAGGCGTGCCGCCGGCATCGAGGACTCCCGCCTGGTGCGCGTGCTCGACGTGGGCACCGACCAGGGAGTCGGTTTCATCGTCGAGGAGCCGCTCACCGGGGCCGTTCCTCTCTCGCACCTGCTCCAGAGCGGCGGCCTCGCCGCCGACGAGGTGCGCCGCCTGACCGGAGAGGCCGCGACGGCCCTCGACAAGGCGAGCCACCGCGGTCTGCACCACCTCGCGCTGACGCCCAGCGCGCTCCTGCGCATGCCCGACGGCGCCGTGAAGGTACGGGGACTCGCCACCGAGGCCGCGCTGACCGACGCCGACCGGCTCTCCGACGAGCGCGCGTCCCGCGCCGACGCCGTCGGCCTCGTCAAGATCGCGTATGCCGGCCTCACCGGTCGTTGGCCCATGGTCGCCGTCGACGACGGGCTGATCCCCGCCGGCGCGTCGGTCGGTCTGGAAGCCGCACCGACCATCGTCGGCGGGGTGGCCGCACCCTCCGAGATCGCCGTGGGCGTGCCCAACGACCTCGACCTCATCTGCCGCATGACGCTCGGCAGCGGGCGCCGCGGCCCGATCTCTCCCGGTGACCTCGCGCTGCAGATCGCGCCGTGGCCCGCCGAGCAGGCGACGTCCGACGGTGGGACCGGCATGCGGCTGCGCGGCCGGGAGGACTCCGAGTCCCTCCACCC
>NZ_JBFULD010000527.1:0-1654 GCF_056400505.1 Terrabacter sp. P5_B1 | reverse complement strand
GTCGACGCGCACCTCGGTGATGCCGTCGGTCGCCTCGAGGGCGTGCACTCCGGCCCTGATGACGTCGTGGTCGACGTGCTCGGGCAGGTCGACGATGGTCGTGTCCTCGCTGTCGACGAGCTCGGCGACGGGGCCCTGCGTGATGACCCGACCGGCGTGCATGACCACGACGTGGGTGCACGTCATCTCGACCTCGGCGAGCAGGTGGCTCGACACGACGACGGTGCGCCCGGTCTCGGCGTAGCGGCGCAGGATCGGGCGCATGGCGGCGATCTGGGGCGGGTCGAGGCCGTTGGTCGGCTCGTCCAGGATGAGCAGCTCGGGCAGGCCCAGCATGGCCTGCGCGATGCCGAGGCGCTGGCGCATGCCCTGGCTGTAGGACTTGACCGGCCGGTCGACAGCGCCCCCGAGCGCTGCGACGTCGAGGGCCTCGTCGAAGTGGGCGTCCTCGGGCGCCCGCCCCGTGGCGGACCAGTAGGCCTCGAGGTTCTGGCGTCCCGTGAGGTGGGGCAGGAAGCCGGGGCCCTCGATGAGGGCGCCGACCCGGCCGAGCACCCGCGAACCCGCCGAGACCGGCTCGCCGAGCACGTGGACGCTGCCGGCGTCGGAGGAGATGAGGCCCATCACCATCCGCATCGTCGTCGTCTTGCCGGCGCCGTTGGGGCCGAGGAGCCCGACGACCTGCCCCTTCTCGGCGCGCCACGTCACGTCGTCGACGGCGCGGTGCCCGTCGGCATACGTCTTGACCAGCCCCTCGACGACGAGCGGGATGTCGGCGAGGTCGGGGCGCGCCGGCAGGTGCATCCGGCGACGCCGGCGGACGAACCACCCGACGACCGCGGCGAGGAGCAGCAGGACGAGCGCCGACAGTGCCAGGAGCGTCTCGGTGTCGACGCCGCCGGCGACGCTCCCGCCGACCGCGGCACCGGCGGCGACGGGAAGCGTCAGCGCCGAGCCTTCGGAGATCCGGATGGCACTCGGGGTTCGCGAGTTGGAGTAGGTCGACTCGGTGCTGGTCAGCAGCACGCRCCAGCGGGTGCCGGCAGGCAGGTCGTAGGTCGCCGCCGGCAGCGAGATGGTCACGGGCGTCGGTCGGCCCGGCGTCACGGCGAGCCGGACCGGGGCGACGAGCGGGTTCGTCAGCGTCACCGACCCCCCGGTGACGCGCCACACCGAGGCGAAGAGCGTGACATCGGGAGAGTCCGAGGTGACGGTGAGACGCATCGTGGGCGACCCGACGACCGTGGTGGCCTCGGCGAGCGGCTCGGTGTCGAGAGCCGTCGACTGACCTGGCAGCGCCGCGATCTGGTAGGTGGAGAGGCTGACCCCGAGCGCCGCGAGACCGGGCACGGCGATGAGCGAGGCGGGCTGTCCGCCGGGCGGGTGCAGCAGCGCGCCGGACGACGTCGCGAGCGGCAGCTCGCGGGTCCGGAGCGGCGCGCCTGACAGGCCGGGGTATGCCGTGAGGGTGTGGAGCGTCGTCGGCTGACCGGTGCGACTGGCCGGGATGCCATAGGTGAAGGCTGCTGTGGGAAGGGCCGATTCGCTGCGACTGGCAGACGCTTTGTCACGGACGTAGTGGTCGAGCCAGGTGTACGAGGCCTCGAGCTCCTCGGTCTCGTGCGTGCTGGCGGCGTCGTGACCCCCGTCGCTC
>NZ_JBFULD010000526.1:0-1663 GCF_056400505.1 Terrabacter sp. P5_B1 | reverse complement strand
GAACGTATGCCGTCCCCCTCGCGAGGGGGACGGCATACGTTCTCGTGGGGCGGGCCCAGCCCGTCCGGGTCGGCTCAGTAGCGGTAGTGCTCCGGCTTGTACGGGCCGGCGACGTCGACACCGAGGTACTCGGCCTGGCCCTTGGTCAGCTCGGTGAGCCGGACGCCGAGGGCGTCGAGGTGCAGGCGCGCGACCTTCTCGTCGAGGTGCTTCGGCAGCGTGTACACCTGCTTCTCGTAGTCGCCGGTCTTCGTGAAGAGCTCGATCTGGGCGATCGTCTGGTTGCTGAAGCTGTTGCTCATGACGAAGCTCGGGTGGCCGGTGGCGTTGCCGAGGTTCATCAGGCGACCCTCCGAGAGCACGATGATCGAGCTGCCCGAGGTGAACGTCCACTCGTGGACCTGCGGCTTGATCTCGGTCTTCTGGATGCCGGGGACGCGGGCGAGGCCGGCCATGTCGATCTCGTTGTCGAAGTGGCCGATGTTGGCCACGATCGCCTTGTTCTTCATCTTGGTCATGTGCTCGGCCGTGATGACGTCGTAGCAGCCGGTCGTCGTGATGAAGATGTCGGCGGTTTCGACGACGTCCTCGAGGCGGGCGACCTGGAAGCCCTCCATCGCCGCCTGCAGGGCGCAGATGGGGTCGATCTCGGTGACGATGACGCGAGCGCCCTGGCCGCGGAGCGACTCGGCGCAGCCCTTGCCCACGTCGCCGTAGCCGGCGACGACGGCGACCTTGCCGCCGATGAGGACGTCGGTGGCGCGGTTGAGGCCGTCGATGAGCGAGTGGCGGCAGCCGTAGGTGTTGTCGAACTTGCTCTTGGTCACCGCGTCGTTGACGTTGATGGCCGGGAAGAGCAGCTCGCCGGTCTCGGCCAGCTGGTAGAGGCGGTGGACACCGGTCGTGGTCTCCTCGGTGACGCCCTTGATGCCGGCGGCGACGGTGGTCCACTTCTGCGGGTCGGTCGTCAGCGTCTGGCGGACGAGCTCCTTGAAGACGCCGAACTCCTCGGAGTCCTCGTCGGTGGTCGGCGGCACCTGGCCGGCCTTCTCCCACTCGCGGCCCTTGTGGACGAGCATCGTGGCGTCGCCGCCGTCGTCGAGGATCATGTTCGGGCCCTCGCCGCCGGGCCAGGTGAGGATCTGGTCGGTGCACCACCAGTACTCGGGGAGGGTCTCGCCCTTCCAGGCGAAGACGGGCACACCCTGGAGGTCGTCGGCGGAGCCCTTCGGGCCCACGACGACGGCGGCGGCGGCCTCGTCCTGCGTCGAGTAGATGTTGCACGAGGCCCAGCGGACCTCGGCGCCGAGCGCGGTGAGCGTCTCGATGAGGACAGCCGTCTGGACGGTCATGTGGAGCGAGCCGGCGATGCGGGCGCCCTTGAGGGGCTGGGCCTCGGCGTACTCCTCGCGGATCGCCATGAGGCCGGGCATCTCGTGCTCGGCGAGTCGGAGCTGGTGTCGGCCGGCCTCGGCGAGGCTCAGGTCGGCAACCTTGTAGTCGAAGGACATGAGTGATCGTTTCCTTTGATCGTCGGTCTGCAGACCCGGCGCGCCCCTCTGGGCTCATCTGGCGGGTCATCACCCACGCCGGCAGTCGCCCAGTCTAGCGGCGCGACGCCGTCGAGCCCGCATGCCGTGTCGAACGTCGCCCAGGTACGACG
>NZ_JBFULD010000525.1:0-1677 GCF_056400505.1 Terrabacter sp. P5_B1 | reverse complement strand
GCCCCTTGGGCGGCCCGTCGAGCGGCAGCGCGGTCAGGTCGCCCTCGCGGTGTCGGGCCCACGCCGACAGCGGGTGCGGCGTCAGCACGGACGCGACGAGGTCGTAGGCCGCCAGCCAGTGTGCGGTCTTGGGACGGTCGATCGAGCGCCAGTAGAGGTCCTCGACCGTGCGCCCGAGCTCGAGCACCGGCTCCGCGACGCGCTCCCACTCGATGGTGAGGCGGTTGTCGGTCCAGTGCAGCACCCCCTGCTGGTGCAGCCACGCGAAGAGCAGCTGTCCGCCCAGGCCGTCGTAGTTGCGGGTGCGGTCACCGGTGATGGCGAAGCGGAAGATGCGGTCGAAGAGGACGGCATACTGCACCGACCGGGCGTAGGGGTGGCCCTGCGCCTCGAGCGTGACGGCCTCACGGAAGGCCGTGAGGTCGCAGCGCAGCTCCTCGAGCGAGTAGAGGAAGTACGGCATCCGCTGCTTGATCATGAACGGGTCGAAGGGCAGGTCCCCGTGCATGTGGGTGCGGTCGTGGATGAGGTCCCACATGACGAAGGCGCGCTCGGCGAGCTCCTGGTCCGCGACGAGGCGGGCGGCGTCCGGCGGCAGGGACAGGCGCGTGACCGCGGCCGCCTCGGAGACGACGYGACGGAACCGGGCCGCCTCACGGTCGGCGAAGATGCCGCCCCACGTGAAGGTCGGGACCTCGCGCATCGCGACGGTCTCGGGGAAGAGCACGGCGGAGTTCGTGTCGTAGCCGGCGGTGAAGTCGAGGAAGCGGATCGGCAGGAAGAGCTTGTTGGAGTAGTCGCCGCCCTCGAGGTCGGCGACGAAGTCGGGCCAGATCACCTCGAGCAGGACCGCCTCGACCTGGCGGTTGGGGTTGCCGTTCTGGGTGTACATCGGGAAGACGACGAGGTGGGGCAGCCCGTCGACCCGGTGCTGCGCCGGCGCGAAGGCGACGAGGGAGTCGTAGAAGTCCGGCACCTCGAACCCGCCGTCGGCCCAGCGACCGAAGTCCTTGACGAGGGCTTCGAGGTAGTCGGCGTCGTGCGGCAGCTGCGGCGCGAGGGCCTCGATGCCGGCGACGACGCGGCCGACCTGGGTCGAGGCGGCCTCGTGGTGGGCGGCCTCCGGCACGGACCCGTCGGCCACCTGCAGCGCCCGGAGGTCGGTGACCGCGGACTTGAGCGCGCGCCACGCGTCGGAGCTGACGAGCGGGTGGTCGGCGGCGAGGTCGACGTGGCGCACCCGGCGCGGCGCGACGAAGCAGACGGCGTTGTGCACGAGCTCGGCGAACGACTGCGCACCGGCTGAGTCCGCATCCGGGACGACGGTCAGCACGACGACGCGGCCGGCCCCAGCAGCCGTGGTGGCGGCCACCGGCACCCCGCCGGCAGCGAGCAGCGGACGGGCCGGCGCCTGCACGGCCAGCGAACCGGAGGCTCGGAGCGCACCGAGGTCGACGCGCGCGAGCAGGTCCTCGCCGATCTCCGTGTCGCGCTCGACGCGGACGGCGGGCCGGAGGGTCCCGGGCGCGGCGTCCTCACCGACGGTCACACCGGCCAGTGCACGCGTCGGAGCACCGAGGACGACGACGCCCCGGCCCTGGGTCAGCGCGTCACGCACCTCGTCGTCCATGGCCGAGGCGGCCTCGACGACGAGGACGTCGGCCGCCGGGGCGGGGG
>NZ_JBFULD010000524.1:0-1682 GCF_056400505.1 Terrabacter sp. P5_B1 | reverse complement strand
GGGTGCGGCCTCACGGCATCCGCCGTGGACGGCGTATGCCGTCCCGCCCGGTCAGCTCGGGACGCGCCCTCCCACGGCCGGCGGGGACCCACCCCTCGAGCGGGGCTCAGGACACGGACCAGTGGACCACCGTGCGCCAGGTGGCCGGGTCCGGCTCCCGCTCGGGGTCGCTGAGGTAGCTCTCCCAGACGACGGGGCCCGGCACCAGCCGCTGGCCGACCATCCACTGCTCGACCTGGCCGTACGTCTCGCCCATGGTGTCGTAGGGCCCGACGTGCACCGCCTCGACGGCGGGTCCGCCCGGCAGGATGCTCGGCACCACGTCGCCGGCGGGCTCGACCGGGGTCGACACGGGGAAGCCGGCCTCGACGTCGACGACTGCCGTCGGCATGCCGCGGTAGAGCCCGAAGGGCGGGCCTGCGGGCGCATGGCCCTGCTTCGCCAGCGCGGCCGCGGTGGTGGCGAAGGCCCGGGCGAAGAAGGTGGGCAGCTCATCCATCGCCACCTTGGCCCGGAGGACGGCGGTGGGTTGCTCGGCGGCCTCGACCGTGCGGATCTCGTTCATCGCTCCAGCGTCACCTGCCGGACGCGGCATCGACAGGGTCGAAGGACCCGGAAACCAGAGCACGCGACCGCGCTTTCCCGGAAGGGCACCGGACGGCATACGTCCTCGGGAATGATGAGGGCCAAGGCCGCGTTCCCCTGATAGTTTAGAGTTCAATGACTTTTGACTTCAATGACTTTTGATCTCAATTACTATGGAAGGAACCGCCATGTCCGCCCCTGTCCTCTACCTCAGCCACGGTGCGCCACCGCTCGCCGACGACGAGCGGTGGACGGGCGAGCTGGCCCGGTGGTCCGCGGACCTGCCCAAGCCCCACGGCGTCCTCATGGTCTCCGCGCACTGGGAGGACGCCCCGACGACCCTGGGCTCGACGACCGGAGCCCCGCTGACCTACGACTTCTGGGGCTTCCCGCAGAAGTACTACGAGGTCACCTACGACGCCCCCGCCGCGCCCGCGCTCGCCGACGAGGTGACGAAGCTGCTCAGCTGGCCCGGCCACCAGGTGCACCGCGACGAGGCGCGAGGGCTCGACCACGGTGCCTACGTCCCCCTCAAGGAGATGTTCCCGGACGCGGACGTCCCGGTGCTGCAGATGTCGATGCCGACGCTCGACCCGCGGGGCCTGTTCGAGATCGGCCGACGCCTCGCGCCGCTGCGCGAGCAGGGCACGATGATCGTCGGCTCCGGCTTCACGACCCACAACCTGCGCTGGTTCAACCCGCGGGCCGGCTCCGACGCGCTGCCGCCCGCGGCCAGTGCCGAGTTCGACCACTGGGCGCAGGAGGCGATGAAGGCCCAGGACATCGACAGCCTGCTCGACTTCCTCGACAAGGCTCCGGCCGCCCACGAGGCGCACCCGCGCACGGAGCACTTCGCCCCGCTCTTCGTCACCCTCGGCGCTGCCTACGAGTCCGGCGGCCTCGACAACAAGAGCGTCATCGACGGCTTCTGGTTCGGCCTGAGCAAGCGGTCCTGGCAGTTCGGCTGAGCCTCGCCGCGGCTGCCCTGCTAGGCATGAGCACTGACCCGCCGGATCCGGGAACCGGCTGGTAACCCCACCCGTTCGACGGGTGTGGGTGCCCCACGAACGCGACCGCGGCTCGGAACCTCCCCTGAC
>NZ_JBFULD010000523.1:0-1683 GCF_056400505.1 Terrabacter sp. P5_B1 | reverse complement strand
GGCCTTCTCCGACGACCTGCAGGCCGCGAGCAGCACGTGATGGCCCGCCGGAGTCCAGCGCCCGGCGCCGCGGACGGCGGCGGTCGCGTCGTCCAGCGCGACGAAGGTCGCGGCGGGGCGCGACCGGGCGTCGGGGGGTGCGAGCCGGACGACCTCGTCCGCGTTGCGGGTGCCGTCACCGGAGTGGCAGCAGTCGAGCACGACGAGCGTGTGACAGCCGGACGCCGAGATGCCGTGGAGCAAGCCCGCGAGCTYCTTGTCGGCGAGGTCCCAGCTGTCGGGGGAGCGGCTGTCGACGCAGACCAGCGTCTCGTTGCGCCGGTCCGGCTCGATCGACCAGAGCTCCTCGGGCGTCGCCTGCTGCGAGCCGTGCCCGCTGAAGTAGAAGACCGCGACGTCCTGCGCGGTGGCGCGTCCCAGGTGGTCCCTCAGGTGCGTCGTCACTGCGGACCTCGTCGCCTCGTCGTCCGCCAGCACGACGAGGTCGAGTGCGTCCGCGCCGACGCGATCGCGCAGGACCTCGGCGAAGGCGGTGACGTCGTTGACGCACCCGGACAACGCCGGGATCGGAGGGGGATAGGCATCGATCCCGACGAGGAGGGCGTAGAGCCGACCGGCCATGGTCAGCCCGAGTCGCCCAGCGCGACGCTCTGCCAACGGGCGGGCAGGTTCTGATTCGCGCCCGACCGCTGCGGGTTGCTGCTGAGCATCGTGCGCAGGGCCCAGGTCGCGCCGGGGCCGGTGGCGTCGCTGAGGTTGACGTTCATCGCGAGCACGTCGCCACGCTGGGGCGCCACGCTGCGGCCCACCTCGGACCACGGGATACTGGCCTCGAGCTCGTAGCCACCGTCACGCGACCGCGCCACGACGGAGATCGCGGGCCTCGCGCCGCCCGTCGCGAAGACGACCCTGCCTTGGCCGTTGCGGCCCACGGTGTTGACGTCGGCCGCCGCGCGGCGGTCGGTGTCGTCGCGCACGGCGAGGATCACGTGGAAGTCCCGTCCCGGGCGCAACGGCGCGGTCCGAGCCAGCGTCCGGGCGTCCGGGCCGATCTCGAACGAGACGGCGTCACCGTTCCACCACTGCGGCGCGGGTCCCTGGGTCGGGGTGACGACCGGGTCCACGACGACGGCGTGCAGGTACACCGCGTCGCTGTCCCACAGCGCCTGCCACGTGGCGGTGAGTCCCGCCCGGCGCTCCGCCGCGCCGAACACCGCGGCATCCGCGTCGTGCTCGGGGACCGACCTCCAGTCGTCGAAGGATCCGTCGATCGTGGGGGCGACGGGTGCGCAGCCGATCGTGACGTCGGTCGCGGGCGGCGTGGACGCGCTCGTCCCGCATGCCGCCGCGACGAGGGGCTCGGCCTTCTGGAGCAGGGAGGGCAGCACCCGCCAGGCGAACCATCCGCCGGCGAGGACGGCGACCAGCAGCCCAGCCCGGACCCACGTGGCGAGACCCTTCCCCGGCTTCGACCGACCCCGCTGCTCTGGTGGGGCAGGACGACGGGGCGGGGCCGGAGCTTCGCCCGAGGACCGCTCCTGCGTCACCACCGGTTCGTCCTGCGGAGCGGGCCGCTCCAGGCCGCCGTCGTCCGGCGACGCGGTCCTCGGCACCGGTTGGGTGTCGCCGGCCGAGCCGACGGTCAAGCCGCCGGCCAGACCGACCGGCCCGACCGGCCCGACC
>NZ_JBFULD010000522.1:0-1691 GCF_056400505.1 Terrabacter sp. P5_B1 | reverse complement strand
GCTCTCGACCACGGGCGTCAAGGTGCTCGCCATCTCGCGCGGTGGTGACACCCCGCCGCAGGTGCTCGCGCAGACGACGCTGAAGAAGACCGGCGCCGCGGTTCTCGTGCTTCTCGTCGGCGGCCAAGGCGGTGCACCGTTCAAGGCGGCCGCCGTCACGCCGATGCTCCCGGAGGCCAAGCTCGACGCGCTCGACCCCACGACCGACGGCTCGGCCGCCGTCGGCGACGGCGCAGGCCTGAGCGCCAAGCCCGACGACGTCGTCGCTGCGTTCGCCGCGTCCGTGAGGTACCCCAAGCCGACCGCGACCACAGTGCTCGCCGACGACCCGTTGTCGCAGCAGCTGCGCCAGTCGGCCGCCGCCCAGTCGCAGGCCCTCAACAACCAGGGCGCGTTCACCCAGGAGCACGACCCCAAGGGCATCGTCGGTGGGCTTCGGCTCAAGGACGGCAAGGGGGCCATCGTCTTCGCCCACCTCGTGCGCAGCGACGCCATCGCCATGCGCTCGCCCGTCAAGCTGACGCCCGCCAAGGACCTCACGCTCCTGACGGGCATCAAGCAGATCACGTCCGAGGCCAGCCTGACCTCGAACGAGATCATCGCCATCGTCATCCCCGCATCGGGACCGGCGCGCATCGTCGCCGCATCCGACCAGCTCGTCGCCGGCTCGGGTCGGTGAGACAGGATTGATCTATGAGTCACCAGCCATTCACCGCAGCGGCACTGCGCGGTGCCGTCGACCTGTCATCGCTCAAGCGTCCGGCCCAGCCGGCTGGCCCCGCCTCCGGCGCGGGCTCCACCTCCGCGGACGGTGCTGGCCTCGTCATCGAGGGCACTGACGCCTCGATCCGAGACGTCATCGCGGCGTCCGAGCGGCACCCCGTCGTCATGGTGCTGTGGTCGCCGAGGCTCCAGGAGTCGGCCGACTTCGTCGCGACCTTCGGCTCCGTCGCCCGTCGCTACGCCGGCCGCTTCCAGCTGGTGACCGTCGACGTCGACGCCAACCCCACGATCCTGCAGGCCTTCCAGGTGCAGGCCGTGCCCGTGAGCTTCGCGTTCGTGCAGAGCCAGCCGGTCCCGCTCTTCGAAGGCGTCCAGCCCGAAGGCCAGATCACGGCGATCATCGACCAGGTGCTGGCGCTCGCGGCACAGCACGGTGTCACCGGCACCGTCGCGGCCGGGGACGTCGCCGCCGCCGCTGACGAGGTGGAGACGGAGCAGCCCCTGCCGCCGCTCCACCAGAAGGCCTTCGACGCCATCGAGTCGGGCGACCTCGACGGCGCCGCTGCGGCGTACCGCGAGGCGCTGGCGCAGAGCCCCGCCGACACCGACGCCAAGCTGGGGCTCGCCCAGGTCGGTCTCCTGCAGCGCACCCAGGGGGTCGACCTCCAGACCGCTCGGGCCGCGGCCGCGGCGGCGCCGACCGATGTCGACGCGCAGATCCTCGTCGCCGACCTCGACCTGCTCGGCGGGCACGTCGAGGACGCCTTCCTGCGGCTCATCGACACCGTGCGGGTCACGGCCGACGCCGACCGCAACACGGTTCGTGAGCACCTCGTCGAGCTCTTCGAGGTCGTGGGCGTGACGGACGAGCGCGTCGTCAGGGCCCGCAAGTCCCTCATGAGCGCCCTCTTCTGACCGACGACGACCACCCCCTCCTGATCGAAAGAGCATTCCGTCCGCCTCGAGGC
>NZ_JBFULD010000521.1:0-1691 GCF_056400505.1 Terrabacter sp. P5_B1 | reverse complement strand
CCACACCTTCGTGCACCGTTACGAGCTCGACTCGTCGCGACCCTCGGTCGGGTCCGCTCTGCGTGACTTCGCCGTGCGCGCGCTGGCGCCCGCGCTCGTGCTCTTCGCCGCGATCGTCGGCGTCGGCTTCCTCATCATGGGCCCCCTCGGTGGGCTGCCCGCCGAGAACGACCTCAGCAAGTCAGTCGCGTCCGGACGGACCGCGCTGATGAACTCGGTGACGATGGTGTGGTCGCACATCGGCAACACCGAGATCGTCATCGGCGTCTGCGTCATCGCCGTGGCCCTGATCTGGTGGCGCACCAAGCAGTGGTGGTATGCCGTGGTGCCGGCCATCGCGATCGCGCTGCAGGCGAGCGTGTTCGTCGCCGCCACCGCCATCGCCGACCGGCCGCGTCCCACGGTCTCGCACCTCGACCCGGCCCCCCCGACGTCGAGCTACCCCAGCGGCCACATGGGCGCCTCGACGGCCCTCTACCTGACCTTCGCGCTCATGGCGCAGCGCATCGAGACCGTGTGGTTGCGCCGACTCGTCACGGTGGTCTGCGCCATCATCCCGCTGCTCGTCGGCTACGCCCGGCTCTACCGCGGCATGCACCACCTCCTCGACATCCTCGTCGGGATGGTCAACGGCATCGTGTGCGCGCTGCTGGCGTGGAACTACCTGCGGCGCCGGACGAGCGGCGACCGCGTGACGGGCGCGGTACGTCAGGCCGTTTCGCGCTGACCGGCGAGCGTCAGACGTCGGCGTGGCGGGCGCGGCCGAAGCTGTAGACGCCGAAGGCGATGAGACCGAGCGCGACGAGAGCGAGCAGCACAGGGCCGCCGGGGGCGCCGAGGAGGTTGTGCAGGGCCCCGTCGAGGCCGCGGGCCTCGCTCGGCTTGTGGCGCACGGCGGCCAGGACGAAGAGGCCGCCGACGATGGCGAGGGCGATGCCCTTTGCGACGTAGCCGACGCGACCGGCCTTGACGATCCACTCGCCGGGTTGGGTCTCGAGGTCCCGGAGGAACTTCTTCTTCCACCCCTTGATGACGTGGTAGACGCCGACACCGACGACGGCCAGGCCGACGGCGGCCACCAGCCACTGGCCCGCGGGCTGCTTCATGAGGCTCGCCGTGAAGTCGGTCGTCTGGCTCTTGCTCGAGGTCCCCCGGCCGCTCGCGAACTTGAACGCCGTCCACGACAGGACGAAGTAGACGATCGCCTTCCCTGCCGCCTTGAGGCGGTCGCTCGTCTCCCAGCCGCCGGAGATCGCCTCGGTGACCTGCCACAGCGCCAGACCCAGCCAGGCGATGACGGCGACCCACAGCATGACCTGCCCGAAGCCGTTGTCGGCCATCGAGCCCAGGGCCCCCGACTGGTCGGCGCTCGTGCCCTTCGAGCCGAAGGCGAGCCGGAGGGCGATCACGCCGATGACGATGTGGAGCACGCCGTTGACGGCGTAACCGACGCGTGCCGCGGTCTCGAGAGCTGGGTGGTCGCCGGCGCGCCGCGAGGCGGACCTGACGTCGGTGGAGTCCATGCGCGCGATCCTGTCAGTCGAGGGGTCCCCGATGTGGGCAATGGGCAACATACCCGCGTCGGGCCCGCCATCGGCGCGTCAGGCGCCCCCCGGACCGCCGGCCCTCACACGAGACGCAGGTGCCGGCGGCGGCCGGCTCGGGCGCGCCGGCGACGGGTGGGCACCGAC
>NZ_JBFULD010000520.1:0-1693 GCF_056400505.1 Terrabacter sp. P5_B1 | reverse complement strand
CTTGAGCGTCGCCTCGGACTGGGCCAGGGTGCGGACGGCGCCGGCGACAGGCCGGGCCTGGCGGGCGCGAGCGACCTCCTCACCGAGCTGTCGGAAGGCCACCGCCTGCTTGCCGAGGTCGTGCTCCTGCTGCTGGAGCTGTCTCAGCCGCTCGCGCCGTTGCATGCGCAGTCGTGCGTCGCTGACCATGTCGGCCATCTGCTTGTGGGTCTCGATCGCCTCGCGGCTGGCCTTGCCCGCGTGGCGCTCGCGCGTGGTCAGCTCGTCGACGACCTGCGTCAGCTCGGCGTCGAGGGACTCGGGGGTCGTGCGACTCAGGGCCTCGAGCACGTCGCGCCGCTCGGTCTCGAGTCCGGCCGAGACGGCGAGGGCGTGCACCGACAGGCGGATCTCGTCGACGGCCGACTGGCGCCGCGCCTGCGCGGCCCGCCCGGCCTCGACGATCTCGTCCTGGACGCGGCGGAAGAAGGCGGTGCCGAAGACCTTCTCGAGGAGCTTGCCCTTGTCCTCCGACCTGGCCCGGAGGAACGTCGCGAACTCGCCCTGCGGCAGGATCACGGTCTGCACGAACTGGTCACGCGTGAGCCCGACGGCCCGGGTGATCTCGTCGTCGCAGTCGCCGATGTTGGTCGAGAGCAGCTCGCCGCCATCGAGGTCGTCGGGCGTCTGCAGCCGCCACAGCTTGATCGTCGGCTGCTGAACGGTGCTGCCGGTGCCCCGGGACTTGGGCCGCTCGAAGCGCGGCGTGCGCTGCACGCGGTAGAGGCCCGACTGGGTCTCGAACACCAGGGTCACCACCGGCACGGTGCGCGGGTCGGCGTGGTGCGAGTGGATGCGCTCGACGTCGGCCGAGGCCTGGGCGACCTTGCCGTAGAGCGCGTACGTGATGGCGTCGATGATCGTCGACTTGCCCGAGCCCGTCGGCCCCTCCAGCAGGAAGAGGCCGGCGCGCCCGACGGTGGTGAAGTCGATGACCTCGGTGCCGGCATACGGCCCGATGGCCGTCATGGTCAGGTGGTGCAGCTGCACGTCACGCCACCTCCTGCGCCTCGGCCCGGTGCTGGGCCCTGACGGCGGCCTCGAAGCCCGCCGCGAAGACGTCGACCTCGCCGTCGCTCGCCTCGGTCTTGGTGACGTAGGCGATGAAGTCCGAGCCGAGCTCGCGTGGGTCGCGCTCGCTGACGAGGGTCGTGCCCGCGCGCCCGCGGTCGATCGCGCCCTCGGGCTCGTGGAAGACCTGGAGGGCGTGCGGGAAGCGGGACTTCAAGCGGTCCATCAACGAGTCGGGCCGCACACGGTCGGTGACCGTGACCCGCACCCACGAGTCCTCGGCGGCCGTGAACTCGACTCCTTCGAGCAGGTCGTCCAGACACCCGCGCAGCGTCGCCATGGCGCGCGGCTGGGCGATCTCGACCGGGGTCACACGCGCGGGACCTGCGGCGTCGACGTCGACGAGGAGCACGACCTTCTGCTGCTCCTGCTCGGAGAAGGAGTAGCGCAGCGGGGAACCGGAATAGCGCACGACCGACCCGTCCGCCGACTCCGGAGCCTGCGGGCCGTGGAGGTGACCGAGCGCGGCGTAGTCGATGCCGTGGAAGACCGTGCCGGCCACCCGGTCGACGCCGCCGACCATGATCGAGCGCTCGGAGTCGCTCGGCTCGGCCCCGGCGACGAAGGCGTGTGCAAGCACCAC
>NZ_JBFULD010000519.1:0-1715 GCF_056400505.1 Terrabacter sp. P5_B1 | reverse complement strand
GTGCACCTCGCGGCCCAGGGGGCCACGGACGAGGTCGCAGCGCTCTGCGGTGCGTCACGTCTGGACGGCGACCCGGTGTGGGGCGCCCGCGCCCTGGACGAGGCGCACGGACGGCCCACCCCGGACGTCGCCGAGCCCGCCGCAGTCTGACGGACACGCACGGCCGACGGCGCACACGAACCGGGTCCGAAACCTCCGCGGCGATAGGCTCGTCTGCCATGCCCAGCCACCGTGACCCCCAGGCCCCGACCGATGGAGCTCCCATGAACTCAGGACCCAACGGAGACCAGATGCCCGCGGAGCGCCCCGGGTCCGTAGAGCCGGTCGAGCCGATGGAGGCGGTGCTCGTGGAGGGATCCGGACGGAAGGTGCGCGACCAGCGCATCGGTCTCGTCTTCGCCGGCCTCGCGGTCGCAGCCCTGCTCGTCGGCGGTCTCATCGCACTGGTGCTCGCGATGGCCGGCTGAGCGCGGTCCGGGACGAGCGCATGACCTGGGCCGGACACCTTCCCGCGAGCCGCGAGTACCGTCGCATCCTCGTCGGGCTCGGCGCCGCGGGAGTCGCGACCTTCGCGCAGCTCTACTCACCGCAAGGGCTGCTCCCGACCCTGGCCCGCGGGCTCCGCGTGAGTCCGGCCGACGCCGCCCTGTCCGTCTCGCTCGCCACCCTCGGTGTCGCGCTCGCCGTCCTGCCGTGGTCATGGGTGGCCGACCGCGTCGGCCGGCTGCGGGCGATGCAGGTGGCCATCATCGCCTCGACCGTGCTAGGCGTCCTCGTCGCGCTCGCCCCGACCATCGAGGTCCTCCTCGCGCTCCGCCTCGTCGAGGGCATGGCCCTCGGCGGCCTCCCGGCCCTGGCGGTCACCTATCTCCACGACGAGGTGCACGAGCGACACACGGCGGCCGCCGCCGCGGCCTACATCTCCGGCACGACGGTCGGCGGCGCTGCCGGACGCCTCATCGCCGGACCCCTCGCCGGCCTCGTGGGCTGGCGCCCGGCGCTGCTCACCGTGGCGGCCGTGTGCGCCGTGGCCTCCGTGGTGTTCCTGCGCCTCATGCCCCGTCCGCGCGGCTACCGACCGTCGACCGCCACCACCGCACGGACCGTCGCCGACGGCATCCGCACGAGCCTGCGCGACCCGGCGCTGCTCGCGCTCTACGCCCAGGGCGCCCTGCTCATGGGTGGCTTCGTCGCGGTCTACAACTACCTCGCCTTCCGCCTCGAGGGGACCGAGTTCGGGCTGCCCGCGACGGTCGGGTCGCTGATCTTCGCTGCGTATGCCGCGGGCACCGTCAGCTCGCGCCTGACGGGCCGCTGGGTGCCGCGTCTCGGGCGGCGCCGCGTGCTCCTCGGCGGCACCCTGACCATGGTCGTGGGTGCCCTGCTCACCCTCTCGAGCGCGCTGGCCGCGGTCGTCCTCGGACTCCTCGTGCTCACCGCAGGCTTCTTCGCTTCTCACGCGACGGCATCCGCCTGGGTGGGCGCCCGAGCCACGACCGGGCGGGCCCAGGCGACGGCGCTCTACAACGTCTTCTACTACAGCGGGTCCGCGCTCGTCGGCTGGGTGCTGGGCTACGTGTGGTCAGGTCCCGGCTGGTCCGCCGTCGTCGGCGCGGTGGCGGCGCTCGCCGTCGTCGCCATGGGCCTCGCCCTCACGGTCCTGCCGGGCCGCTCCGCGACGTCGTCGCGCGTCACGAGGACACCTGCTCCAGGCC
>NZ_JBFULD010000518.1:0-1736 GCF_056400505.1 Terrabacter sp. P5_B1 | reverse complement strand
GAGCCGGGGGAGGGCCATGACTCGGCCCGGGCCCCGGGTCGCCGCCGCGTGCAGGCCCCCGGTGTCCCCGGTCCCGAGTGGGGGCCGCGGTGAGCCTGCCCCTGACCCTCCACCTGGCGCCCTGGCTCGAGGTCGTGCTGCGCGCCGTCGCGGTGCTGGCTGCCTTCCTCGTGCTGCCCCTGCTCGTCGGCCAGACCGAGCACAAGGTCATGGCGCACATGCAGGGCAGGCTCGGCCCGATGTATGCCGGTGGCTTCCACGGGTGGGCGCAGCTCGTCGCAGACGGGGTGAAGTTCGTCCAGAAGGAGGACGTCACGCCGGCCCGGGCCGACCGGAGGGCCTTCCGCCTCGCCCCGTTCGTCGCGCTCATCCCCTACCTCGTGGCGCTCGCCGTCATCCCGCTGTCCCCGCGCGTCGTGGGGGCCGACGTCGACGCGAGCGCCGTGCTCGTGCTCGCCGTGATCGGCGTCGGCATCGTCGGGACGCTGATGGCCGGGTGGGCCTCGGCCAACAAGTACTCGCTGCTCGGCGCCATGCGCGCCGCCGCCCAACTCGTGTCCTACGAGCTGCCCATGGTGCTCGCCGTCGCCTCGGTGGCGCTGGCCGCGGGCACCCTCTCGCTCGTCGGCATCGCCGATGCCTGGCACCCGTGGTGGATGCTCTGGCAGCTGCCCGGCGCCGTCGTCTTCCTCGTCGCGGCCCTCGCCGAGCTCCAGCGACCGCCCTTCGACATGCCGGTGGCCGACTCCGAGATCGTCTTCGGCGCCTTCACCGAGTACACCGGTCTGCGCTTCGCGTTCTTCCTGCTCGCCGAGTACGCCGGCATCGTCGTCATGTCGCTCCTCTTCGCGGTGCTCTACCTCGGCGGCTGGTCCGGGCCCTTCGAGCACTGGGTCGGCTGGCTCTGGACGGTGCTCAAGGGCTTCGTCGTCGCGGTCGTCGTCATCTGGCTGCGCGTCTCGTGGCCCCGCATGCGCGAGGACCAGCTCCAGCGCCTCGCCTGGGTGTGGCTCGTCCCGATGGCGCTCCTGCAGCTCGCGATCACCGCCGTCGGTGTGGTGGTGATGACCTCATGACCCACAACCCCCAACCGTCGAAGGGCCACCTGTGGCCGCCTCTCACCCGTCGAGAGGCCACGTGTGGCCGCCTGCCGTGGCCACTCGACGGTGCGGACCCGGCCACAGGTGGCCTTTCGACGGTGGAGGAGCGAGTGGTGGAGGGGGTGAGCGGACGTGGGTGACGGCATACTCCCCGGGCTCGTCAAGGGGCTCGCGACGACGGCGAGGTCGCTGACGCGGCACACGCACACGGCCGAGTACCCCGACGTCGCGCCCGCGCTCCCGCCACGGTCGCGAGGCGTCATCGCGCTCACCGAGGAGAACTGCACCTCGTGCATGCTCTGCGCGCGTGAGTGCCCCGACTGGTGCATCTACATCGACTCGCACAAGGAGGAGCTGCCGCCGACGACGCCGGGCGGCCGGGCCCGCCAGCGCAACGTCCTCGACCGCTTCGCCATCGACTTCTCGCTCTGCATGTACTGCGGCATCTGCATCGAGGTGTGCCCGTTCGACGCCCTGCACTGGAGCCCCGAGTTCGAGTACGCCGAGCTCGACATCCGCGACCTGCTCCACGAGAAGGACCGGCTCGGGGCGTGGATGGCCACCGTCCCGGCGCCGCCCGCGCTCGACCCCGGCAGCGCCGACCCCGCCGAGGTGACCGCAGCAGCGCGGCCCCCC
>NZ_JBFULD010000517.1:0-1777 GCF_056400505.1 Terrabacter sp. P5_B1 | reverse complement strand
GCTCGCCGGTGCGGCACCGGTTCGCCCGGCTGRGCATCCGGGCCCGGCTGCTGCTCGTCGGGATCGCCGGCCTCGCCGCTGCCCTCCTCATCGGTGGTCTCGTGCTCTACGCGGTCCTCACCGCCTCGCTCGGTCGCTCCATCGAGGGCTCGGCCCGGGCCAGCGCCCAGCAGGTGGCCCTGCTCGTCGACTCGGGGCGCATGCCCGACCCGGTGCCGGTCTCCGGGTCCCAGGTCGTCCAGGTCCTCGATCCCCAGTCACGCGTGGTGGCCGGGTCGGCGACGGCGGACCGGCTGACCTCCCTCGTGACGCCCGACGAGCTGCGGCGCGCCCTCGCCGGCGAGCAGGTGATCGTCCCGGGCAGCCGTTCCGGCCTCTCGGGCCGACTGCAGGTCGCGGCCGTTCCAGCCGGAGCGGCCGTGGCAACCGGCCGCGAGTACGCCGTGGTCGCAGCGGCGCCCACCGGGGACATCGAGCAGAGCGCCAGGACGCTGCGCACCCTGCTGCTGTGGATCTTCCCGCTGCTGCTCGCAGTCCTCGCCGTCATAGCCTGGCGCGTCATCGGTGCTGCCCTGGCCCCGGTCGAGGCGCTCCGACGGGGCGCCGAACAGATCGACGAGTCGTCCTCGGAGAGCGAGCGACTGCCGGTGCCACCGACGCGGGACGAGGTCAGCGCGCTGGCGACGACGCTCAACGCGATGCTGGATCGCATCACGGTCGCTCGGCGGAAACAGCGCTCGTTCATCGCCGACGCCGCCCACGAGCTGCGCAGCCCGCTCGCCAGCATGCGCACCCAGCTCGAGGTGGCTCACCGGCTCGGCGAGGGCGGTGACCTGCCGGTGGGGCTGCTGGCCGAGGTGGACCGCCTGACGGTGCTCGCGGACGACCTCCTCCTGCTGGCGCGTGCAGAGGACGCGGCCACGCCCCGCCCCTCCTCCGGGGTCGACGTCACCGCGCTCCTCGCCGACGTCGCCGACCGCTACGTCGCCGCTCGGGTCCCGGTGCGTACCGCGCCCGGGCTCGCTGGTCGCCGGCTGCGGACCCTCGCGCCTGCCGTCGACGCGACCCGAGCCCTGACGAATCTCGTCGACAACGCGGTCCGGCACGCGCGCAGCCTGGTCGTCCTCGACGCCACGGCGGTGGGACACCAGATCGAGGTGACCGTCACCGACGACGGGCACGGCATCCCGATCGAGGCCCGCGACCGGGTCTTCGACCGGTTCATGCGGCTCGACGAGGCCCGTGACCGGGACAGCGGAGGCAGCGGACTGGGTCTGCCGATCACGCGGGCGCTGCTGCGGCGCAACGGTGGCGACGTGCGCCTCGAGGACGCCGGACCGGGAGTACGAGCCGTGGTCTGCCTTCCGCCGGACCGCTGACCCGATCTGCCCTACGGTGGAGCGATGGCGTCGGTGAGACAGGTCCAGGTCACTTTCGACTGCGCAGCACCTGAGCGCGTCGCTCGCTTCTGGTGCGAGGTGCTCGGCTACGTCGTGCCTCCCCCGCCGGAGGGGTACGCCTCGTGGGAGGAGCTCGACCGGGAGCAGCCGGCGGAGCGCCAGGGTTCGGCCTTCGCCTGCATCGACCCCACCGGGGTGGGTCCCCGACTCTTCTTCCAGCGCGTCCCGGAGGGCAAGGTCGTCAAGAACCGGGTGCATCTCGACGTCCGGGTGGGCACCGGCCTCGTGGGCGAGGAGCGTCTGGCCACGCTCGAGGCCGAGTGCGCACGACTCGTGGCGCTCGGCGCCGTGCGCGAGCGGCTGATGCGCGCCGACGG
>NZ_JBFULD010000516.1:0-1785 GCF_056400505.1 Terrabacter sp. P5_B1 | reverse complement strand
GCACTGACCTAGCCCGCGGTGGCTCAGTCGGACAGGCCGCGGGCGACCTGCTCGCGCAGCGCCGCGCCCTTGGCGTGTGCCTGGTCGCGCAGGTCCGCCTGGAAGACGACCATCTGCTCGCGCACGTCGGCGGCGAGCTCGTCGTTCCCGGTGCCGACGATGCGGGCCGCGAGCAGACCCGCGTTGCGGGCGCCCCCGATCGACACGGTCGCGACCGGCACGCCGGCCGGCATCTGGACGATCGAGAGCAGCGAGTCCATGCCGTCGAGGTACTTCAGCGGGACCGGCACGCCGACGACCGGCAGGGGCGTCACCGACGCGAGCATGCCGGGCAGGTGCGCGGCTCCCCCTGCCCCGGCGATGACGACCCGCAGGCCTCGCGCGGCGGCGTTCTGCCCGTAGGTGACCATCTCCTCGGGCATGCGGTGCGCCGAGACGACGTCGGCCTCGTAGGGGATGCCGAACTCCTCGAGGGCGCGGGCGGCCTCGCGCATGACGGGCCAGTCGCTGTCGCTCCCCATGACGATGCCGACGACCGGAGCCGGGGCGGCGGGGGTCWGCGAGCTCTCGGCGGACTCGGGGCTCGCGCTCATTCGGTGATCACTCCTCGGAGGTAGTCGGCCGCGTGACGCGCACGCTCGCGAGCATCACCCAGGTCGGCGCCGCTGACGTTGACGTGGCCGATCTTGCGGCCCGGGCGCACGCCCTTGCCGTAGACGTGGACCTTCGCACCGGGGTCGCGGGCCATGACGTGCCGGTAGGCGGGATAGAGGTGCTCGTAGTCGCCGCCGAGGACGTTGGCCATGACGGTCCACGGCGCCCGCGGCCGGGGGTCGCCGAGCGGGAGGTCGAGGACGGCTCGCAGGTGCTGCTCGAACTGCCCCGTGACGGCGCCGTCCATCGACCAGTGGCCGCTGTTGTGCGGGCGCATCGCGAGCTCGTTGACGACGTATGCCGCTGCGCCGCCCCTCCCCGGACGCACCTCGAACAGCTCGACGGCGAGCACGCCGGTCACCTCGAGCTCACCGGCGATCCGGAGCGCGGCCTCGGTGACGACGGAGGCGAGGTCGGCGTCGAGCGCCGGCGCGGGGGCGAGGACCTCGGTGCAGATGCCGTCGGTCTGGACCGTCTCGACGACCGGCCACGCCGCCGCCTGGCCGGACGGGCTGCGGGCGATGAGCACCGCGAGCTCACGGACGAAGTCGACCTTCTCCTCGAGGAGCAGGCCGCCCTCGAGCGGACCGGGCTCGCCGATCCGGCCGATCCACTCCGTGAGGTCGTCGGCCGACGACGCGACGGCCACGCCCTTGCCGTCGTAGCCGCCGCGCGGCGTCTTGGCGATGATCGGCCAGCCGACCTCGTCCCCGAAGGCGGTGACCTCCTGGGCGGTCGTGGCGCGCGACCATCGCGGGCAGGCGATGCCCAGCCCGGTGAGCCGCTCACGCATCGCGAGCTTGTCCTGGGCGAAGTTCAGGGCGGCGCGGGTCGGGTGGATGGCGACCCCGTCGGCCTCGAGCGCCGCGAGGACAGCCGGCGGCACGTGCTCGTGGTCGAAGGTGACGACGTCGCAGTGACGGGCGAACTCGAGCACCGTCTCGAGGTCCGTGTGCTCCCCCACCGGGGAGCTCGGCACGACGAGAGCGGCGGCGGCGGTGTCGCTCTCGGCGAGCACCGACAGCTGGACGCCGAGCTCCACGGCCGGGCCCTGCATCATGCGGGCGAGCTGTCCGCCCCCGACGACGCCGACGACGGGAAATCCTCCGGGGGCGCGCTTCGGCTTGGTCA
>NZ_JBFULD010000515.1:0-1799 GCF_056400505.1 Terrabacter sp. P5_B1 | reverse complement strand
GGGTCAGGATGGGACGGTGCACACGGCATACGAGAACGGAACCGGCCCCGCGCGTCCCGCGGGAGCCTCGTGGCGGACGACGCCGCGGCCCCCGCTCGTGCGCCAGCGACAGGGCAAGGTCATCGCCGGCGTCGCCGCAGGGCTGGCCGCCCACCTGGGGGTCCCGGTCGTCGCGGTCCGCGTCGCGCTCGTGCTGACGACGATTCCCTTCGGTGCCGGCCTGGCGGTCTACGTCTTCCTGTGGGCGACCATGCGCGAGGTCGGCGACGTCGACCCCGCGGTCACGGCAGGCACGGCAGGAACGGCGGGCACGGCAGCGACGGCGGGCACGGCAGCGACGGCGGGGACGACCGGCTCCGGTCACCACGTCGACCTCGCGAGCCTGCGCACCTGGCTGCGCAGCGGCAACCAGCCCGTGCTGCTCACCCTCCTCGGCGTCGCGGCCCTTGCCGTGGCAGGCGCCCTGTGGTTCGGCAGCGCCGGCCTCGACGTCCACCCCGAGGTGATCCTGCCCGTCGTCGCCATCGTCATCGGCGCGATCTTCTTCTGGTCCCAGCTCGACGACACCGACACCCTCGGCGCGCGTCGCCCGGTCCGCTGGATCTGGCTCGTCGTCGGTCTCGGCCTCACCATCCTCGGGCTCGTCGGGCTGCTCGTGCAGGGCACCAACCTCACCGAGCTGTGGCAGGTCGCCGGGGCCGTGCTCGCCGCCCTCGTCGGCGTCGTCGTCCTGTCGGCGCCGTGGATCCTGCGGCTCTGGAGCAACCTGCGCCTGGAGCAGGCCGCCCGCATCCGCGCCACCGAGCGCGCCGACATCGCCGCCCACCTGCACGACTCGGTGCTGCAGACCCTGGCCCTGATCCAGCGGCAGTCCGGCGACGCCGCGACCGTCGCGCGCCTCGCCCGCGCGCAGGAGCGCCAGCTGCGCAGCTACCTCTACGACGAGGACGCCCGCGCCGGCACGCTCGGTGCCGCCCTCACCGCCGCGATGGGCGAGGTCGAGGACCTCCACGGCGTGCCGGTGCAGCTCGTCGTCACCGGCGACCGGCCGATGGACGCGCACCTCGACGCCCTCGTCAAGGCCGTCCGCGAAGCGACGTGGAACGCCGTGCGCCACGCGAGCCCGCCGGTGAGCACGTACGTCGAGGTGGGGCCCGACGCCGTCGAGGCGTTCGTCAGGGACCATGGCGCGGGCTTCGACCTCGACACCGTCCCCGACGACCGCGCCGGCGTGCGCGAGTCGATCATCGGGCGCATGGAGCGCCACGGCGGCACGGCTCGCATCCGACGACGCGCGGACGGCACCGAGGTCGAGCTCCGCCTGCCCGTCGGTCAGCCGGCCGAGGCCGAGCAGCCCTCCCCCGCAACACCACCCGGCGCATCCCCCCCGCCCGCCCCCGCCACCGCCACCGCCACCGCCACCCAGGGCACGACGCCCAGCGGCACCCAGGACCCCCAGACCCAGGAGCAGGCTCCATGACCGACCCGCGGACCATCCGCATCGTCATCGTCGACGACCACCACATGTTCCGCACCGGCGTGCGCGCCGAGCTCACGTCCCTCGCGGCGACACCGCGGGCCGGCGCGTTCACCCTCGAGATCGCCGGTGAGGCGGGAGCGGTCGAGTCGGCCGTGCAGGTCATCAAGGAGCAGCAGCCCGACGTCGTGCTCCTCGACGTCCACCTGCCGGGCGGCGACGGGCACGGCGGCGCCGACGTCATCCGGGCGTGCAACGGCGTGCAGTCGCGCGCCGGCGTGCCGGTGCGCTTCCTCGCGCTCTCGGTGTCCGACGCGGCCGA
>NZ_JBFULD010000514.1:0-1814 GCF_056400505.1 Terrabacter sp. P5_B1 | reverse complement strand
GGGCCCGACCGGTTGCGCGACGACGGTCTGCGGGGCCTTGACGCGCGTGCGGTCCTCGTCGTCCCCGCCGCGGCCCGTCGGTGAGCCTTGCGTCTGGCTGACCAGGGTCGTGTGGCCCTGCTCGTCGAGCACGACGATGGGCGTGCGGCCCAGCCGCTGCTGCTGCTCGACGGCCTGGAGCGCGCGGGCGAGCTCGAGTGCCGACGTCGGGCGGTGCGCGGGATCCTTGGCCATGGCCTGGGACAGCAGGCGCTCGAGACCGGCCGGGACGTCCTGGCGCCCGGTCGCCGGCGGTGCGGTGCTGCGGATCCGCGGCATCAATGCATACGCAGAGTTGTCCCCGCCGGGCACCTCGAACGGCGATCGACCCACGAGCAGCTGCCACAGGGTGGCGGCGAGGGAGTAGACGTCGGAGCGTTCGTCGCCGTTGCTCTGGCCGTAGAGGACCTCCGGGGGCGCCCACGGGACCGAGACGCCGACGTCGTCGGTGGCCTCCGGCGGGGCGTCACCCTCACGCGCGCCGCGGCCCGCGATGCCGAAGTCGGTCAGTCCGGGGGCGCCGTAGGCGCTGATGAGCACGTTGGCCGGCTTGATGTCGCGGTGCGTGATGTGGGCGCGGTGCGCCGTCTCGACGGCGCTCGCGAGCTGGATGCCGGTGCGCAGCACGTCCTCCACGGAGAAGCGCTCGGCGCGCGCCCGCATCGCGAGGTTCGGCGGCGGGTAGTACTTCATGACGAGGTACGGACGGCCGTCGTCGGAGGTGCCGGACCGGAAGACCTGCACGATGTAGGGGTGGTCGCCGAGGGCGGCCATCGTGTCGGCCTCGTCGACGAACTGCTGGCGCAGGGCGTCGGTCAGACCCTCGGACTTGAGCACCTTCACCGCGACCGGCATGCGGGGGCTCTGCTGCTCGTAGAGGAAGACGTCGGCGTAGCCGCCGGAGCCGAGCGGCTGGACGAAGACGAGCCCCGGGATCTTCGGGGGCGCGCCCTTCTTCACGACGCCGCCTCGAAGGTGAACGAGACCTCGTCGGCCATGGACACGTACGACCCCGGCTCGAGGACCTGCTGGTCGTTGGCGCGCAGGCGCAGGGGACTCTCGCCGGGCAGCGTCACCGTCGTGCCGTTCGTCGTCCCGAGGTCGCGGATGAGGACGTGCCAGCCCTCGAGGATGACCTCGACGTGGTTGCGGGAGACGTCCCGCTCGGGGCTCGGCACCTTGACGACGTGCGGGCGGTCGTGGGCGGCCAGCCCCTCGCCGAGCTTGGGGGCGCGGCCGAGCAGGACGCTGCGGTCGAGCGTGACCACGTCGCCGGTCGAGAGCCGCAGCACCCCGAGAGGCGGTCGCGGCATCGTGAACGGCTCCTGCGGCCGGATGCTCGAGCCGCACACCCGGCACCGGTCGCTGTGCGGCGGCGTCGGGTGACCGGCTGCGCAGAGGACGGCGAGCACGCTCGGGCCGGAGATGGTCTGGTTCTGCGCGGCCTTGCGTGCCTCGAGCAGCGCGCTGCGGTCGACGGTCAGCTCCGTCTCGTCGTCGTCGAGCGCCCCGACGTCGCCTTTGGGCACCGATGCGACCGGCATCGCGATGGGCACGGCGAAGGTCGGCTCCGTGGTCGGCGGGACCGATCGGGCGTATGCCGGGGGCTCGGACGGTTCCGCGGGCGCGCCGGGTGCCGGGCTGGGTGCCGGGCTGGGTGCCGGCCCGGCGGGTGCGGGCGGCGGCCCCGTCGCGATCAGCGGAGTGGCCTCAGGGGCTCGGACACCCGGAGGTGGGGTGACCGTCGGAGGCAGCAGGCTCGGGGCGGGGGGCGG
>NZ_JBFULD010000513.1:0-1831 GCF_056400505.1 Terrabacter sp. P5_B1 | reverse complement strand
CAGCACCATCGGGCGACTCATCCCCGGTACGCCCACCCCCGGGCGGCCACACGTGGCCTCTCGACATGCCGGAGGCGGCCACACGTGGCCATTCGACGGTTCACTGCGGCGAGGACGTATGCCGCGTGGGGCGGTCAGCGGAGGGTGTGCAGCTCGCGGCGGGTCAGGAACGCGCGGGTGCCGAGGGCCATGACGAAGGCGAAGCTGCCCGCGATGATGGCCACCCAGTAGCCGTGCTGGGCCCCGATGTGGTCGACGACGACACCCGAGACGGCCGAGCCGGCCGCGACACCGACGATGATGCCGGTGAGCACGATCGTCATGCCCTCGTTGAGCTGCGCCTTGGGGACGATGCGCTCGATGAGGTTCATCGTCGTGATGAGGGTCGGCGCGGTCGCCATCCCGGCGACCATCATGAGGCCGGCGAGGATCCAGAGGTTGGGGGCGAAGAGCACCGGGATCTCGAGCACCGCCATGCCGAGCGTGCCGGCGACGAGGAGCTTGACGAGGCTGCGCCCGTGCGAGACGTGACCGAAGACGAGGCCCGCGGAGGCCGACCCCACGGCATACAACGCGAGGATGGCGCCCGCCGCGCTCGGCGCGCCCAGGTCCTGCGAGACGGCGAGGGTGACGACCTCGTTGACGCCGAAGATCGCGCCCGTCATCACCATGATGAAGGCGAGCGGGACGAGCCCCGGCACGGTGTACGCGTGCGCGGTCGGGCGCTCGTGGTGCGGGACGACGGGCGGCTCCGTGGAGCGCGCCGAGATGAAGACGAGGACGCCGACCGTGTAGGCGACGGTCGCGAAGGCGAACCCGGCCTCGGGGAAGAGCGTCGTCGACAGCCAGATCGCGAGGACCGGGCCGATGACGAAGGTCACCTCCTCCATCACCTGCTCGAACGACATGGCCGCGTGCAGGTTCTTCGGGTCGTCGGCGAAGATGTGCGACCACCGCGCCCGGGCCATCGTGCCGAGGTTCGGGATGGCGCCGCACAGGGGGAAGGTGATGAAGAGCAGCCACGACGGCCAGCCGCGCAGCGACGTGAGCAGCGTCATGACCGCCCAGAAGCCGGACCAGAGGAAGAACGGGATGGCGATGCGCCGTTGGCCGTAGCGGTCGACGAGTCGGCCGAGGATCGGCGCGAAGAGCGCCAGGGACACCATGCCGACGGCGACCACGGCGCCGGCCAGCGCGTAGGAGCCGGTGCGCGCCGCGACCATCGCGACCACCGACACGGCGAACATCGAGCCGGCCGTGCGGGCGACGAACCCGCCGGCGATGAAGACACGGGCCCCCGGCACCTCGAAGAGAGGTCGGTAGGACGCCAGCACTGATGCTCCTCTCGGTCGGGGACGGCCAACCTCCCCATCCTTGCATTCCAGCGCCCGAGGAGGGGAATGCCGGGTTTGTGGTGCGACGCGCGTCAGCTGCCGTGCTTGCGGCGCAGCGACCACATCTGCGGCGAGCGCTCGACCTCGACGGCGACGTCCCACGGCATGCCGCCGGGCGCGGTCTCGCGGCGGAAGCTCGCGACCATCCGCCGGGCGAGTGCGGGGTCCTTCGCGACCCGTCGGGCGATCTCGAGGGCGCGGTCCTGCACGTCGCCGTCGTCGTGTGCCGCCCAGGCCAGGCCCAGCGCCACGGCCCGGTCCCCGTCGACCTCGTCGCCGAAGAGCCCGAGGGCCGCGGCGGCCTCACGGCCGGCGACCCGGTTGATCAGGGTGAAGTGCCCGCCGCCGGGATGGATGCCGATCTGGGCGAACCCGGGCAGCAGCCGGGCCGTGCGCGAGACGATCCGCAGGTCGGTGGCCAGGGCCAGGTTGAGACC
>NZ_JBFULD010000512.1:0-1846 GCF_056400505.1 Terrabacter sp. P5_B1 | reverse complement strand
CGATGCCGACCGCGCCGCCGTCGAGGCCGTCGTCTCGGCTCTCGGGGACGCCCTCGTCGAGGAGCGCGAGGAGCGCGTCGTCCTGGCCGGGCAGGCGAACCTCGCCCGGGCCGGGGCGGACTTCCCTCGCAGCATCGGACCGATCCTCGAGGCCCTCGAGGAGCACGTCACCCTGCTGCGCCTGCTCGGCCAGCTCGGCGACGACCCCGAGCTGGTGTCGGTGCGCATCGGCTCCGAGAACCCCGTGACGGGCCTGCAGTCCACGTCGCTCGTGTCAATGGGCTACGGCTCCGGCTCCGAACGCGTGGCGAGCCTCGGGGTCCTCGGCCCGACCCGCATGGACTACCCCACGACGATGGCATCGGTCCGGGCCGTCGCCCGCTACGTGTCCGAGATCCTCGACGAGAACCAGGCCACCTGACCAGCACCACCTCGGCCAGTCCGCCGGCGCAGCGCCGCGCCGGAACCGAAAGCACCACGTACCAAAAGGAATCCCAGCTTGAACGACTACTACGCCGTCCTCGGTGTCTCGCGCGACGCGAGCCAGGAGGAGATCAAGAAGGCCTACCGTCGACTCGCCCGCAGGCTGCACCCGGACGTGAACCCGGGTGCAGAGGCCGAGGAGGAGTTCAAGCGCGTCTCGCAGGCCTACGACGTGCTCTCCGACCCGCAGAAGCGCCAGTCCTTCGACATGGGCGCCGACCCGTTCGCCACGGGCGGCGGCGCCGGCTTCGGTGCCGGTCAGGGCTTCTCGTTCAGCGACGTCATGGACGCCTTCTTCGGCGCGGGCGCCCAGGCCGGCACGCGCGGCCCGCGCTCGCGCGTCCAGCGTGGACAGGACGCCCTGGTGCGTCTCGACATCGACCTCTCCAAGGCGGTCTTCGGCTCCGAGGAGGAGCTGACCCTCGACACCGCGGTGGGCTGCACCCGCTGTGACGGAGACGGCGCCGAGCCCGGCACCGGACGCCAGACCTGTCCGATCTGCAAGGGCGCCGGCGAGGTCCAGCAGATCCAGCGCAGCTTCCTCGGCCAGGTCATGACCTCCCGCCCGTGCGTCAACTGCCAGGGCTTCGGCTCGACCCTGACGGACCCGTGCCACGACTGCTCGGGTGACGGCCGCGTGCGCACCCGCCGCTCGCTCAAGCTCAAGGTGCCGGCCGGTGTGGACACCGGCACGCGCATCCAGCTCACCGGGGAGGGGGAGGTCGGGCCGGGCAACGGGCCCAACGCCGACCTCTACGTCGAGATCCGCGTCGTCAACCACGACACCTACACCCGCCGGGGCGACGACCTGCACTGCAGCGTCGAGCTGCCCATGGCCGCGGCCGCGCTCGGCACGAGCTTCAAGCTGTCGACCTTCGACGGCATGCAGGACCTCGAGATCAGGGCCGGCACGCAGAGCGGTGACGTGCTCACCCTGCGCGGACTCGGTGTGACCCACCTGCGTCACGGAGGTCGAGGCGACCTGCTCGTCCACGCGACCGTGCAGACCCCGACCCGTCTGACCGAGGAGCAGGAGGAGCTGCTGCGCCAGTTCGCGGCCCTCCGTGGCGAGGAGAGCCCCCAGGGACGGCTGACGCCTGCCAACAAGGGCCTGTTCGGCAAGCTGCGTGACGCCTTCAAGGAGAAGTGACCGCACGTGAGCGGCCGGTGACCCACCAGCTCTTCCTCGGCGAACCGTCCGTGGTCGCCGACGCCGTCGTGGGGTCCTCGCTTCTCCTCGACGGCGACGAGGGGCGTCACGCCGCGGCCGTCGTGCGACTGCGCCCGGGCGAGCGCTACTTCGTCGCCGACGGAGCGGGCCGCCGCGTCCTGCTCGAGGCCACGGACGTCGACCGGGCATGGG
>NZ_JBFULD010000511.1:0-1860 GCF_056400505.1 Terrabacter sp. P5_B1 | reverse complement strand
CGACCACCCGCTCGTGGTCGATGCGCTCCTTGACGGTGACGACCTCGCCGACGCGCTCGTAGCCGTGGACCGACACCACGTTGAGGGCCTCGTTGAGCATGACCTCGCGGCCCAGCCCGAGATCATGCTGGTCGACGGACGGGCTGATCGCGACGCGCATCTTGCGCCCGCCCGTGATGATGTCGATCGCGCCGTCGTCGGGCGGGTCGATGACGAGGCCGTAGGTGCTCGGCGGCTGCGCGAGACGGTCGACCTCCTGCTTCAGGGTGACGATCTGCTCGCGCGCATCCCTGAGCGTGCGCACCAGGCGCTCGTTCTGCGATGACAGCGTCGACAGGCTCGTCTGGACGTGGGCGAGCCGCGCCTCGAGCTCACGCGTGCGCTGCGGCGAGTGTCGGGCCACTTCGCGCAAGGACTCGACCTCGGCGCGCAGGGCTGCGAGCTCGCGGTCTCCGGTTCCGGGGACTCCTGCGCCGTCGGCACGTGGGGGGTCTGGGTTGCGGACGTCATCAGACATGCCGGCCTCCTCAATCCGTCACTCGCACATAGTGACGATTCGACCTTAACCCCGTGTCAGCCGATGTCGTCGGACGTTTCAGCCAGTGATCGGCGCACGCGTCGGATCGTCTTGTCGCTCTTGACCCGTTCGCCGAGCGCCTCGGGCGTCCAGGCGTCCGCCGGGATGTCGGTCGACGCGGTCGATCCCGGGACGACCGTGGACGCTGCGTCCGCGTCGGCGACAGCGACGCCGACCCCGGTCTCGCCGGTGACGCCGGCGTCGGTCGCGTCGCCGTAGGCACCCTTGGCGGGACGGCGCTTGCGCTCGGGCGGGACGACGCCGGGGGCGAGGCGACGCGTCGTGATGAGGAACCCGGTGTGTCCGTGCATCCGGTGCTGCGGACGAACCGCGAGGCCCTCGAGGTGCCAACCGCGCACGAGTGACTCCCACGCGGAGGGTTCGGTGAAGCCGCCATGGGCACGGATGCCCTCGGCCACCCGGCTCAGYTGGGTCGTCGTGGCGACGTAGCAGATGAGCACGCCTCCGGGGATCAGGGCCTCGGAGACGGCGTCGAGGCACTCCCACGGCGCCAGCATGTCGAGGACGACGCGGTCGACGGTGCCGGGCTGGGCGACGGTCGGCAGGGACTCGACGAGGTCGCCGACGGTGACGGTCCAGGCCGGGTGGTCCCCACCGAAGAACGCCCGGCCGTTGCCACGGGCGATGTCGGCGAAGTCCTCACGACGCTCGAACGACAGCAGCCGGCCCTGCTCTCCGATGGCACGCAGGAGTGACATGGACAGCGCGCCGCTCCCGACACCGGCCTCGACGACCGTCGCGCCGGGGAAGATGTCGGCCATCTGGACGATCTGGCCCGAGTCCTTGGGGTAGACGACGGCCGCGCCGCGCGGCATCGACATGACGTAGTCGCTGAGCAGCGGTCGCAGTGCGAGGTACTCGACGCCGGCGGTGTTCGTGACCACGGAGCCGTCGTGGGACCCGATGAGGTCGTCGTGCCGGAGGAAGCCGCGGTGGGTGTGGAACTCGCGTCCGGGCTCCAGCGTGATGGTGTGCAGACGCCCCTTGGGGTCGGTCAGCTGGATGCGCTCCCCGACCTCGAAGACGCCGCGGCGGTCGTGCGCACCCGTGACGTGGGACGGCGCGGCGGCGGGCTGCTCGGCGTCGGTCATGGGAGCACAGTCTAGGTGGCGCCGACGCCTCCTCCGGACACCCTCCGGAGCGCCACCGCCTCGACCTCGTAGCGGCTCTGACGACCGGCAGCTCCGCCGAAGAACCGTCGGCGCAGTGCACCCTCGACCTCGACGAGGTCACCGCTGCGCAGGCGCATCGCGGTGCGGCGC